>DWZE01000040.1 GCA_019118325.1 Candidatus Bacteroides intestinavium | reverse complement strand
GTTGCGGAACTCTTCGGATTGACTGATGAAGATATCTATCAGGCTATCATCAACAGGGAGGAAGATATGAAACATATTTGCGACATTTATAGATTAAAACCTGCAAGTTGAACTTGCGAAACTTGAATTATAAGAATTGAATGTACACTATGTAGTGGCAAAGATATGATAAAAAAGTGAGATATGCCTCATCTTTCACAAAACAAATAGGGGCTGTTTTGCGATAGTACAATCGCAGGCCATCGATAGTACTATCATCAAGTCACAATAGTGCTATCGTCAGGTCTTGATAGTACTGGTTGAAAAGCAGGTTGAAACAAACAGAATTCTATACAAATGGCTCATGTATCGACAGTGTTGTGCGCAAGAACCGGATATTTTTCTTCCTCTACAAGCAGAATCGGTTCTACACCTATTTATACTTTACGCGGGATGAGTTTGTGCATTTTTAATTCTCCTCCTCCGGGGAGGTTGCACTCCCCCGAAAACGGGGGAGCACGGAGGGGGTGAGTACCCGAAGGGGGAGGTGGTAGCGATACTAATAAAACATGTGGCAGCAACAATAATAAAAACATGTAGTAGCGATACTAATAAAATACGGAGTACATCTGCCGCTACCACCCCGCCCGTTGGGCACCCCTCCTCCCCGGAGGAGGGGAATTGAGTTACCAGCCCTGCATCTGATGTGAAAATACACAAATTCATCCCGCGCGTAGTATATATATGTCAGAGCGTGGGGAAGTGCTGGCATTATTCTTGCTCTTCATCTTTGCTTGTAGGTTTGATAAACGGCGGGTCTTCCCTTCTGTATTCATCGTCATCGGGTACGATTTCCAATTCGGGAGGTGTGTCAATCGTGTCCTTGATAGTAACATTGGGGTCCTGTTCCCAAAACATGAAGATGTAATTCAGGTTCTTGCCGACATCTGACGGGGTGAACTGGACGTTCTTTTTCAGTTCTACTTCTATTTCCCGGTATACGGAGACCGGAACCTGGGTATATATATCTGCTATTTCCTGCGTTGTAAAATTGAATACTACATCAGCAATTTTTCCCGTAGCAGATTCAATATATAATACTATTGATAGTTCTCTTCCGTTGATTCGTGCCTTAATTTCCGGCGGAAAAGCCTTGTTGACAATAGCAAAGCATTTGGGTTTAGTGTATGGTTCCCTGGCAATAGGCGGTTTGCCCGGAACGAATTCATACCTTTTTCCTGTGGTCAGGTCGATTTGTTCTGTCTTACAATAGGTATAATCGGCATTGTAAAGATAGACCATAGACGCTTCGTTCACGTCGCACTGGTAGGTGTAGCCGTTCTCATAGAACGTCTTGGTGTCGGGATAATAGTTGGTCTGTGCAGTCAGATGGAAGTTTGCACTGCACGTCAGAAAAAGTAGTAAGAAGGTAATAAAATCTTTCATATGTTGCAATTTTTAGTTAAGTTTTGGAGTAAAGAAAAGACACTTATCCCGCCTTGATTAGGATCGTATTTATAAATCAAAGTATCTGAGTAGCCTTCGGATTCTCTGAAAGCATCAATTGCTATTGATAGGTGTTTATTGAGGATTTGGGTATCTGTTGCTGATGAAGATTTATCTAAATATTTCTCCAAATCGGCTATGGCTTTCAATCTTGGGTCATATTTATACATATCCTCCCTATGTTTGAAATCAGTCTTATAGGAACAAACACAAACAAAGAGCCTGAATCCGAAATGTCATCGTCTATCTTCTCGAAATCCCTGCAAACGCATAGCCATGTCACCCTACAGTTCCTCCGAAGGGAAACGTTCGTTTCCTGTACGTGGAAACAATTGTTTCCTGCACAGGGATACGGAAGTTTCCCCGTACCGAAACTGGCCGTCCCTTCACCTCAGCCGCCGCAGGTATTTCTCCATCACTTCCGCCGCTTCGCTGGTCTCTTTCTCGAACTCCTTCAGCAGTTCCGGTTGCTCCGCCAGCAGTTCGCGCATCCGTTCCTTGTCCACGAAAGCAGAACGTCCCGTCTCCAGATCCAGCTCGTAGTAGACGCGCTGGTTCACCAGTCCCGATGCCTGGATGGCGTCGCCCACCTCGCCGGGCAGTTTGGGGGCATCGTGCGGAGTCAGTGTCTCGGTGGCGGCTTGACCCACGGGCTGGGCGGCATAGAAGATGTGGCCGCCTATTTCCAGGGCGGAGGCATACCAGCCGCCCAGGCGGTAGCGCTTGTAGCGCATCTTGCGGCAGTTGACGTAGAGGGTGCTGTCGATGCGCACGGCATAGCAACGCTTGCGCAGGTAGCGGCTCAGGCTTTGATTGGTGGACGACTCAATGCGGTAGTCCGCCCCGCCCATCAGGTAGAGCTGGTTCCGGGTGCGCCGCTCCACGTGCAGGGTGGTCACGGTGTCGCCTTTACCCCCGGCCAATGCCTTGGCACTGCCATAGATGATTTGCTGGGCCGTGACGGGCATGGCTGTCAACAGCAGCAAGGCACACATTCCTATCAGACGGCTTTTTTTCATTGGGCTTGTTTCTCCTCAGAAAGGGTATTTTGATTTTGTCCGCTAAATTACGGATTTTGCCTGAAGCGGGCAAATCTATTGGCTATAAAATGCTGGTCTGTCCGGCGGTATGCCTGTCCGTGCTTAGTGGTATCGCGGCTTCTGCTTAGCGATATCTGCGCCCGTGCTTGGCGGTATCGCCGTCCGTGCTTGGCGATATCAGGCCCGTGCATGGAAGAATATTTGCCGGATTTTGCATACCTTTGCGCATTGACTATGCAGAAGAACTATTTGTCTCATACCGCTCTCTTGGTTGGCTTGGTGTTGTCCGCCTTGCTGCTGATGTATTTCCTGCCTCTTCCCGAGGTCGGCGGACATCGGTGGAGGCGTGTGGATTTGCTGTCTGATGTCCGGCCACTGCCTCCGGTGTTGGCTGATACCTTGCCTGCCGTCTTGCCTCCGCCCCGCTCCTTCTCGGTGGATACGTGTCCGCCCGGCATGACCTGCATCGAGGATTATGCCGACAGCCTCGGGCATGGGATGGAGACTTTCTACCGGGCTTTGGAGGAGACAGCCCGTCGACCGGTGCGCATAGCCTGGTTCGGTGACTCCTTTGTAGAGGGTGATATCCTGACGGCCGATCTGCGGGCTCGCTTGCAGGAGCGTTTTGGCGGATGTGGGGTGGGTTATGTGGACGTCACTTCCCCCATCACTTATTTCCGCCGGACGGTTTATCACACTTTCGGTGGCTGGGAAAGTCATTCTTGGACGGACAGTACGGGCTTCGACCGTAGCCTCCAAGGATTGTCGGGTCATTATTTCAAGGCCCGCGCCGGGGCATACGTGGAACTGCGTGGGCGTTCAGATTATGCCTCCCGGCTGGATACGTGCAGCCGGGCGAGCCTGCTTTTTACCAGCAGGAAACCTTTGCGGCTGTCCGTTCGTCTGAACGGAAAGGACGTGCGGAGGTGTGCCGTCGTGCCTTCGGACCGTTTGCAGATGGCTGTAGTGGAAGGCCGGTTGGGGCGGGTGCGTTGGACGGTGGAGGGTGCCGATGCTGCCGCCACCTTCTACGGCCTTTGCCTGGACGATGTGCGGGGCATTGTTCTGGATAATCTGTCGCTGCGCGGCTCTTCGGGATTGTCTATACGGACCATTCCCGAGGCAACATTACGGGCCTTTAGCGAAGTACGTCCCTACGACCTTATCATTCTGCAATATGGATTGAACGTGGCTACGGACTATGGGCGTGACTACAGCCGTTATGTGGAGGGGATGCACACGGTAATCAGCCGCCTGAAAGCTGCTTTCCCCACAGCTTCCATCTTATTGATAGGTGTAGGAGACCGTGATTACCGCGATGAAGACGGTCGTGTGCGCACCATGCCGGGCATCAGGCACCTGGCGGCCTGGCAACAGCGCCTGGCGGCGGATAGCGGCATTGCTTTCTGGAATCTGTTTGAAGCCATGGGAGGTGAGGGTAGCATGGCCCGGCTGGCTGAGGCCGTGCCTCCGATGGCCAACCGCGATTATGCCCATATCAACTTCCTGGGCGGCAAGCATCTGGCAGACCTGCTCTTCGAAGCCTTGATGCATGGTAAGGAACAATCAGACGAACGGCGTGCCTATGAGTAGTTGGAGCGATTGGAATTTAGACCCCGGACGGCTGCTCGACGTGTTCGTCTACGATCCGCAGGCACCGCTCATCTTCAGCACCGGACTGTTTCTGTGGCTGTTTGCGGCTTTTGCCGTCGTCTATCTGTTGTTGCGCCGGCGCACGACGGCACGCCTGCTCTTTGTGACGGCTTTTTCCTATTATTTCTATTATAAAAGCAGCGGATTGTATTTCTTCCTGTTGGCCTTCGTGACGGTCAGCGATTTCCTTATAGCCCGCCGGTTAGACCGTTGCCGGATGCCGTGGAAGCGCAAGGCGTGGGTAACGCTGAGCCTCGTGCTCAATCTGGGGTTGCTCTGCTACTTCAAGTACACCAACTTCCTGGGCGAGTGCTGGGCTTCGCTGACGGGTGGCTCATTTACGGCGTCAGACATCTTCTTGCCCGTAGGCATCTCGTTCTTCACCTTTCAGTCGCTGAGTTATACGCTGGACGTTTACCGCCGTCAGGTCAAGCCGCTCACCGGCCTGCTGGACTATGCGTTCTATGTCTCCTTCTTCCCGCAGCTGGTGGCGGGCCCCATTGTCCGTGCCCGCGACTTTCTTCCTCAAATCCGGCAACCGCTGTTCGTGTCTCGCGAGATGTTCGGGCGGGGTGTATTTCTCATCTTCAGCGGGCTGTTCAAGAAGGCGGTAATTTCGGACTACATCAGCATCAATTTCGTGGAGCGGGTATTCGACAATCCTTCGCTCTACTCCGGCGTGGAAAACCTGTTGGGGGTCTATGGCTATGCGTTGCAGATTTATTGCGATTTTTCCGGATATAGCGACATGGCCATTGGGCTGGCCCTGCTGCTGGGTTTTCATTTCAATGAGAATTTCCGTTCGCCCTACAAGTCTGCCTCGGTTACGGAGTTCTGGCGTCGCTGGCATATCTCCCTGTCCACCTGGCTGCGCGATTACCTCTACATTTCCTTGGGCGGTAATCGGAAGGGGAAGGTCCGGCAATATCTCAATCTGATTATCACGATGTTCTTGGGTGGCTTGTGGCACGGGGCATCGTGGAATTTTGTCTTGTGGGGGATGCTGCATGGAGTGGCTTTGGCTGTACACAAGGGCTGGATGCAGTGGATAGGCCGGCCCAAAGGTTGGCAGAGCCGTGGCATCCGCCGGGTGTTGGGCGTATGGGTGACTTTCCACTTTGTCTGTTTCTGCTGGATTTTCTTCCGCCATGCGGATTTCTCCGGAGCGGTGGCCATGTTGCGTCAGATATTCACGGATTTCCATCCCGAACTGTTGCCGCAGTGGCTGGTCGGGTATGGGGAGGTGTGCTTGTTGATGGGCATCGGCTTTGTGCTCCATTTCCTGCCGGACCGCTGGGAGCAAGCCGCTATTCAGAAAACAACCGCCCTCCCGTTGGTGGGGAAGGCGGCGTTGCTGGTGTTATTGATTTATGTCGTCATTCAGATGAAGAGTGCGGATATCCAGCCATTCATCTATTTTCAGTTTTGACCGGGAATCAAATCGTGCGTTGCACTTCGTGTCCTTCCACATAGATGGCGCTGAAGGGGCGTGCCGGACAGAGGTTTTCGCATGCGCCGCAGCCGATGCAGCGTTCGGCATTGACGGCCGGAATCAGGAGTGATGATGAGGCTTGTTCGTTGTTTCCCTCTTCATGTCCGCCTCTGTGGCGGTGACGATGATGTCCGGGGAGGGGTATCATTTGTATGGCTCCCGTCGGACAGTGGCGGGCACAATTGCCACATTCCACTCCGTCGGTCAGGACAACGCAGTTCTGTTTGACCCATACGGCGTGCCCTATCTGCGTGGCTGACTTCTCAGCCAGGTCGGCCAGGCGGATGGCGCCGGTGGGGCAGACCTCGGCACAACGCTTGCATTCCGGGCGGCAGTAGCCCCGTTCGTAGGACGATTCCGGCTGCATCAGTTTCATCAGGTCCGTGGAGGGGCGCAACACATCGTTGGGACAGGCCGACACGCAGAGTTGGCAACCCGTGCAGTGCTGGGCAAAGTGCCGGGCGCTCCGGGCACCCGGCGGAAGAATAGGAGTCTGTCTGTCCGGGACTTTTTTGTCCACGATGGTTGCCAGTCCGCCGTCCACTTTCTTCTCTTGGGCTTTCACCAGGGCGGTGGTGGCTGCCAGGGCGGTGGCGGTCAGGAAACTGCGGCGGGAAGCCCCCTCAACTCCCCCCGTGGAGGAACTTTGATTACCCTTGCCGGTCTGGGTTTCCTCCCTATGGGGGAGGGTTAGGGAGAAGCTTATGGCCCCGTGCCGGCATGTATCGATACAGTCCATACACGCCACACAACGGCTATAGTCCACCTGGTGTGTCTTGCCATTGATGCAGGCCGCCTTGCACCGTCGCGAGCAGAGGCCGCAGGCATTGCACTTGTCGGCATCTATCGTGATGCGGAACAGGGCAAACTTGGACAGGAAGCCTAACACCGTGCCCACGGGGCAGATGGTGTTGCAATAGGTGCGTCCGTTGCGCCAGGCCAGGAAAACGATGATAATCAGGGTGACCAGAGCGATTAAGAATGTGGGCAGGCTTTTCAGCCAGACGTCTGTTTCATAGAAAGCATAGCTGTCCGCGCGTTCGGCCAGGTAGGCCAGTACGTTGTTGCCCCAACGGTAGACGGGAGCGAAGAAGTTGGAGGCGATGCGTCCGTAGGAACTGTAAGGAGCCAGCAGGGCGGCCAACGAGCCGATGCCCGCTACCAGTGCGATGAGGAACACGCCCAGCATCCCATAGCGCAACCACGAGAGGGCGGGGGAATAGGAGAAGCGGTACTTCTGCTTTTTGCGCCGGCTGTTTATCCACGACACGATGTCCTGAAACACGCCCAGCGGGCAGATGACGGAACAATATACGCGCCCCAACACCAGGGTCAATACCACCAGCAGGGCGACGATGCTGAGGTTCAGGGCCAGTAGGGCCGGAAGAAATTGGATTTTTGCCATCCAGCCGAACCACAGATGGATGCTCCCCGTGAAGTCCAGAAAGAGCAGTGTGATGCAGGCAAAAAACAGAATGGCCAGCGTCAGTCTTATTTTACGTAACATAAATAGAATGAAGTTAGTGCATGATTATCACCTGCAAAGGTAAGAAAGATTTGTCAGTCACAGGCTATATAATAGGCAGATAATAATACCATTTTTGCATGAGCGGCAGCCTGAAAAGTTCTCGGACAGCCTGGAGAGGGCGTATCGGGGACGGATACCTTCCTCTCTATAGGGGAGGGTTGTGCGGAAGGCTTCCTTGCTGCTGTGCCGTGCCGGAGTCCCAATACTCGTCCAGCAGTTGCTCGAAGCGGGCAAGGACATCGTTGTTCAGCACCTTGCGCGTGACGAACTGCCGTTCATAAAAGCGCATGCAATAATTCAGCAGCACTTCGATATTGGAGATTATCAGTGGTTTGGAGAATTTATCGATGGGGTGCTCCAGTTCACGGGCTATCTTGTCCATATAGTCCTGGATGATGACACGCTCGTCGGCAGATAAGTGTAAAGCCTCATTGGATGCATAGGAAAAGAAGCTATACTGTTTCATTTTCTGCGCCAAGGGAGTGCGGAGCAGGAAGTCGGGGTGAAACAGCAGTGCGTCGGCTTCGGGCACAGGTCCGTTTTCGATGCGTTGGATGCTGACCGTCTGACCCGGCGCGAAGCAGACCACGGTTTCGTCGTCAAAGTCGTATTTCGTTTTCCCGTAATTGATGGTACATCCCACCGTCTTTTTCAGGAACAGTGCGTAGAAGCCAAACGTCATCTTGTGTGTCGGTTGGTTTTCCGAACGGTCGAAATGCGCGATGCTGACCAATGGGTGTCTGGTCTGAAAGCCGAAGAAGCGGTTGTACTGTTCGATGGTGTCTGCTTTAATTATTTCCATAGGGTTGGTTCTTCTGTTATTTGCAGGCAAAAATACGCCTTTTTGCAAGAGGATAAAAATGCTTCGGCGTTATAAATGTAAATAAGGTACTTTTTTCTGTAATACTGGCACGCTGCTGGTAATCAACCGGTGACATGAAGATATAAATCCGTGAATAAGGAACTCTTATCCGTCATGCAGGTATTCAATATCGGGAAATATGCCCGTACTTTTGCAACGCCTGATAATGCAACGCATTCCATTTATGGAAGAAAGGGAATGTCGGAGGCGGGCATTGACCGGATTCTGAGTGCTTACTTAATCATTAATTGGTAAATAGAAAAACAACAATGATGCATACAACAAAAGATATTTCCCCCGTGAGGGCTTCCGAACGGTTTGCCATTCTGGATATCCTGCGTGGTTTTGCCTTGCTTGGCATCTGCATGGCCAATTTCCCGGAGTTTTCCCTCTACAATTTTCTCCCGCAGGAGGTGGCGTCGTCGATGCCTACAACCCTACAGGACCATATAACCCGTTGGCTGCTGTATGTTTTTGTCGACGGGAAGTTCTATACGCTTTTTTCCCTCCTGTTCGGCATAGGTTTTTCCATTATCATCCGTAATGCGGAGCGGCGCGGGGCGAACGGCTTCCGCATTTTCTATCGGCGGATGGGCTTGCTGCTCCTCATCGGGTTCCTGCACTTGATGTTTATCTGGAGTGGCGATATACTGATGCTCTATGCGTTGTTGGGGATGCTGTTGCCGCTGTTCCGCCGTATGTCCGACAAGGGACTGCTGCGTTGGGCCACTTTCTTTTTGTGCTTGCCGGTCCTGGTCGATTTTATTTGTGAGATAACCCATACGGACCTGACACTTCCTTTTGTCCGTTGGCAGGAGCTGTATTGCGCCCGATATGGCATCCATGCAGGAAACTTTGCGTATTGGCTGCACGATGCGGAGGATTATGGTACGGTGTTTCAGTTCCTGGTGCAGGGAGCTTTCGTGCGGATGCAGGAATTTGTGGAGGGCAACCGTTACTTCAAAGTGTTGGGATTGTTCCTGATAGGCTTCTGCATGGGGCGTAACCGCATCTATGCCGATTTGGAGGGGAAGAAGGCGCTGCTGTCGAAAGTGTTCCGTTACGGTTTGACAGCCGGTTTGCCTGGCTCGCTTCTTTACGCTTGGAGCGCGATGGGGCAGCACCCTCTCGGCCTCGCCTTGCACAGCGTGTTTTATCTGGTCAGTGTCTATCCGCTCGGTTTTGCCTATGCCGCGGGGCTGTCCCTCCTTTATCTTAGGACCCGGGACGGCGTGGTGTGGAAGCGGCTGGCCTCCATGGGACGGATGGCATTGACCAACTACATCGGGCAGTCCGTCATAGGGATGTTCCTGTTCTATGGCATTGGCTTGGGGCTGGGTACCGGGCTGGGGCTGTTGCAGACGGAGCTGGTGGTGTGTCTGGTCTTTCTCTGCCAGCTGTCGTTTAGTGCCTGGTGGATGTCCAGGTTTGCATTCGGCCCTTTGGAGAGAGTGTGGCGGATATTTACCTATGGGAGATGGCTTTGAACTAAGGTGCTCTGGCGGAGAACAGCATCTTCACCGTCTGGCAATACCGGATGAACCGCCGTCGGGGCGGCGCGGTGGAGAGTCGGTAGACTATGCCATTGCCCTGCGCATCCGTCCCAAGCTGATGACCGCCATCGGTGCCATCCTTGCCCTGATGCCCCTCGCCTTGGGGCTGGGCATGGGCGCACAGATGCAGCAGCCGCTTGCCGTGGCGGTGATAGGCGGCTTCGTCGTCGGGTTGCCCCAGCTGCTGGTGGTGCTTCCGGTGCTGATGCGGAGAATAGCCGGGCCTGACAGAACAAGGTCTATGAGAAAATGCCGGTCTCTATTTCATGCTCTAAGAAATCATAGACGTAGAGCGGGCTTTGGAAATAAAGTCCCGTGCGGCTGTCGTTCAATTTAGCGAATGTATCCGAAGTGTACAAGGTGTCGAGCGCCGTTTCCATATCCATGTGGCGGCGCTCCATCAACAAAAGTACCAAGTCTTTCGTCAGGCACTCTTTCATATATTCTGTCCCGGTCATAGCTTTCTTAATAATTTGATGGCACGTTCTGTCCCGAAGAAATATTGGAAAGTTATTCCACGCATATATTTCAACCGTTCAAGAAACGTGGGTAGGTCGATGTTATGTTCCATATAATTTCGTATTTGCAATCCCACACGGTCATTGGCGATGGGACCATATACAATGTCATAATCGTGTACAGGCGTATTGGGCGAAGGATTGTTACGGTTGGCAAATATAAACTCAGCCCATTCCTCATTATATGCCGCAAAGTACTTGGTCCGGAGTGAGGCGGAGGCTTGCTCGTCAAACTCAAAGACATTCACCACCGGTTCCATATCCAATTGTATGGCTTTATAGGAAGCCATCTCGAATGCCTGCTGCCTGTCTTCCGAAAGGTAGAAGCCTTTGCCGAAGTCCTTGTTGGGCTTCGAACGGGACAAGTCGATTTCCGTTATCTCCATTGTGGAGCCATGGTACAAGAGCTTCATGCGATGGCCCCTCCCTGGCGGCGGCAATAGGCCGTAAGGTCATCCAGCACGTCTTCCATCCGCAGCGTATGCATAATGTTGTAATGCAGGTTGATGAGGCTGATTCCTTTAAACCGTCGCAAATAACGAAACGCCTGGCTTTGCGTCAGGTGTTTGGCTTTGGCAAATTCCGAAATGATGGCAACGACATATTCTACTTTATTGTGAACTTCTTCTTCCATACAGTATTCCAGTTTATGTTCGATGCACAAAAATAGAGAAAAGAAATGAAACGGAAACAGTTTTCTAATTGTATTTTAGAAGAGCAGCTTGTGATACCGATGAATGGTGGGCTTGGTGTTTGCCTCGCTTGCTGATTTTTCCTATCTTCGCAAGAAAAAACTATGGCATCAAAAGACTATCTTGAAAAGGTAACTATCGGGAATCTTGCCGAATTGTCGGGGAAAATCATCTTGCATGAATATGACCCTCAGTGGAAACTTCTGTTTCAACATGAAAAGGCTCGGATAGAGAATGCCTTGTGTGGAAAAGAGATTATTGTCGAACATGTCGGCTCCACCTCAGTTCCTGGATTATGCGCGAAACCGATTATCGACATTCTTCTTTTGGTACCGGATTCAGCGGATGAAACCTACTATGTGAAGCCATTGCAAGACGCAGGATATGTTCTCAGAATCCGTGAACCAGAATGGTTTGAACATCGGATGTTCAAAGGCAAATCGCCGGAAGTGAATTTGCATGTCTTTTCAATCGGATGCAAGGAAGCGGACAGAATGATAGACTTCCGTGATTGGCTGATAGCGCATGAAGATGACCGCCGTCTGTATGCAAACACGAAAAAGCACTTGGCTACCAAAGATTGGAAATATGTACAAGAGTATGCCGATGCGAAATCAGAAGTAGTGAAAGAAATATTCCGGCATATTTTTGCCCGGTAGTCCTTCGGGGTGCCGATGGTGTAAATCTGTTTTTGATGAGGCTTAGTGTTTGCTCCGCTTGCTGATTTTTTATACCTTCGCAAACAAACTCCAAAATTTAGATATGATTACCGAAAAAGATGCTATTGATTTAATCATGCTTGCCGAAGAATTGGAGATAAATGTTTTCATTGACGGCGGCTGGGGTGTAGATGCATTGTTAGGCGAACAAACGAGAGAA
>DWZE01000039.1 GCA_019118325.1 Candidatus Bacteroides intestinavium | reverse complement strand
ACCGGCAGACAAGGCACGTGCCGAGATTGCCCGCGTCAACCGCAACCGCATCGCCCACTACGAATACTATACCGGCGAGAAATGGGGAGACCCGCACCGCTATGACCTGATGCTCAACACCGGAAGTCTCGACCTGCAAACAGCGTGCGACCTGGTGGCGGAGTATTACCAAAAAGTTTGCCAACACTCTAAAGAATCGCTTTAGCCATGCTACATCCCTTCCATACCGACATCAGCGGCATCCCTCTGCCCACGCGCTTCACCTACCCTTTCTGCTACACGCCACACCCGCTGTGCATTCGTGCAGCGGAAGAGGTGCAACAGTATCTGGCGCGACATCCCGAATGGAATGAAGGAAAGATGTTCGGCGTGCTGGTGGTGCAGACTGCTGAAGGCGAGCTGGGGTATTTGGCTGCCTTCTCCGGCATCCTGGCTGGACAGAACAAACTCCCGTTCTTCGTGCCCCCGGTGTATGACCTCTTGCAGCCCGACGGATTCTTCAAGCAGGAAGAGGCGGAAATCTCCGCCCTCAATGCCCGCATCGCGCAGATGGAACAAGACCCGGAATACGTGCAACAGAAAACAGCCCTCCGCCAAGCAGAGGCCAACGCCCAAACTGCCTTGAACGCCGCCCGCCAAGCCCTGAAAACCGCCAAGGCACAACGCGAAGAACGACGCCGCTCCTCCACCCTCACCCCGGAAGGAGCCGATGCCCTCATCCGCGAAAGCCAATTCCAGAAAGCCGAATATAAACGGCTGGAGCACCGCCTGAAAGAACAGATGAACGCGCTCCGCCTCCCCATAGAGACCCATGAAGCCTCCCTGCAAACCCTGAAACACGAGCGAAAGGAACGCTCGGCCAATTTACAACTGCGACTATTCCGGCAATTCCGCCTGCTGAACTACCGCGGTGAAGTCAAGGACCTGTGCGAACTGTTTGCCGATACCGTGCAACGCATTCCGCCTGCCGGAGCAGGCGAATGTGCAGCCCCCAAGTTGTTGCAATACGCCTATCTGCACGGCTGGCGGCCTTTGGCAATGGCCGAATTCTGGTGGGGTAAGCCTTCGCAGACCGAAGTGCGCCGACAAGGCTGTTACTACCCGTCGTGTACGGGCAAGTGCGGCCCCATCCTGCGCCACATGTTGCAGGGACTGGACGTAGAGGACAATCCACTGGCCCAGGAAAACGACAAGGGGAAGGAACTGGAGATTGTGTACGAAGACGAAGCTCTGGTGGTGGTCAACAAACCGTCCGGTCTGCTCTCCGTGCCCGGCAAGGAAAGAGACGTTTCCGTACAAGCCCTCATGCAAGCCCGCCTGCCCCAAGCCGACGGGCCGCTGACCGTGCACCGGCTGGACATGGACACCTCCGGCCTGCTGCTCATCGCAAAAAGTAAGGAGGCACACCAATGCCTCCAAGCCCAGTTCGAACAGCGACTTATCCGCAAGCGATACATCGCCCTGCTGGAAGGTCTGGTGCCCAACGACCGTGGGAGCATCAACCTCCCTCTGCGTCCCGACCTGCACGACCGCCCCCGTCAGGTAGTAGACCTCCTGCACGGCAAGCCGGCCCTAACCGATTACGAAGTATTGGCAAGAAAAGACGGACGCACCCTCATTGCCTTTTATCCGCAAACGGGACGCACCCACCAACTCCGTGTACACGCCGCCCATCCACTGGGACTGCATTGCCCCATCGTGGGCGACACGCTCTACGGCACTCCTGCCGAAAGGCTCTGCCTGCACGCCGAGCAGCTGGAGTTCACGCATCCGGTGACCGGAGAGCGGATGATGTTTCGGGTAAAAGAGGAGTTTACGTGCGCGAAGCGCACAAGGGTCAATGGTTAATGATTAATAGGCTGTACATGAACCCTTTTGCTACGTATGAACCATTTGTCATTAACCATTGCGGGCAAAGCCCGCTAATTTCTCATTTAATTCTTGCGATTTACTTATAGTCAATAATCACCAACACCTATTTATACTTCGCCTTGATTTCCGGCAAAGCCTTCTGAATGTCCTTGATGCGCTTCGCATCGCTGGGATGCGTACTCAGCAGGGCAGGTACGGAACCCGTGGTGCCTGCGGACATTTTTTGCCAGAAAGTCACCGCCACATCGGGATTGTAGCCTGCCATCTTCATCAGGATCAGGCCCATATAGTCAGCCTCGGATTCGTGCTTGCGCGAGAAAGGCAGCATCACGCCCACCTGCGTCCCGATGCCGTAGACCGTACCGGCCAGAGCCTGCACGGCCGTGCTCTTCTCCGAAAGGGAACGATTGAGGATTTGCGCGCCATATTGAGCCAAAACCTGCTGGCTCATACGCTCGTTGCTGTGCTTGGCCACGGCGTGCGCCACCTCATGTCCCAGCACTACGGCCAACTCGTCGTCCGACGACACCAGATTCATCAAGCCCTCATACACCACGATTTTCCCGCCGGGCATACAGAAGGCATTCACCTGCTTGTCCTTCACCAGATTGAACTCCCACGAAAAATTCTTCACCTCGTCGGCCAGGCCATTCTGACGCAGGTAACGTTCGGTGGCCGAGGCGATGTTCTTCCCTACCCGCGTCACCATGGCCGACCATTGGGCGGACGAAGACTTGGGCGCCGTCTGCATGTATTCCTTATACTGCGTCAGGCTGGAGGAAAGCACATCCTGATCGGATACCAGCAAAATCTGCCGCCGCCCCGTCAGAGGAACGGTGCCACACCCCGAAAGAATCAGCATCGAGGCGAAGAGAATAAGCAATTTTTTCATAACTGTATATTTTAGCGTTCATCAATTAAAGTTTCCCTGGTAATAAGCCTTGGCGATATAATAAGAAGGTTCATAATAAGCACTTCCGTTATAATCATCGATAATCTCACAAATAGGGTTATTATACACCCGGATGATGGCATCCGGATAATCTTCTTCCGGCATGAGCGTCGCAAGGATGAGACGGGCGTAGACCTTGCCCATCTGCAAAGCCGTGGGAATCTCGTCCACCAACTCCGGATTTACCCGAGTCACGTCATACTCCCCTTGCTCCAACATAAATTCATCCGTCCAGTCAGCAGCCAGGGCCAGCGGGTTTTCACAATGCAGCACGTTAGCCACGGAAAGTTTCTCCGCCAAGGCCCTCCGTCCCATACGGTTCACCACGTAACGATTGGGCTGCTTCAACTGCCGCGCCACACGCTCTATCATATAGCAGACGAAATACAAATCGTCAGGCGTCACGTTCTCATCAGGAAAAAACACGTTTTTCATAAAGCATAATGATCTAAATAAGTCAACGTATGCAAGGCATTCTCCGTACAGAAGACTATCTGATGCGTAGGATATTTGAATTTGGCCAATACCCAAAATGCTTCACGGGTGATACGTCCGCTCATCAAATCTTCCACATAATCCCAAATGGCATCATCAGCCATCGGGCCTTCCACGATGTCATAATCATGCGAGATTCCTTTGCGGCAAGCCACTATGAAATCCAGCCATTCCTCGGTCATGGTCTCAAAGCATTTGACACGCAAGGATTCATCCGCTCTATATTCATAGACATTGACAATATGGCGGGTACGCTTAGTCACAGCCCACCGACGCGCCTGTTTCTCCAGTTGCGTGCAATAAAAGCCGAAACCGAAATCCTTATAAAACCCTGTGACCTTGATTTGCGGCACGGGCACTTCCACACTACTTCCGTGATATATCTTCATTGGCATGAACTTTGAAAGCAAAGATACGCTTTTTCAATCAGAATCATTGTCTGCTAAACTCTTTTTTATACCTTCGCCCGCACATTATGCTTTAATACCTTTTTTTATGTCCCGCATTGCCCAAGAAAAACAAGTCGTCGGACAAATGATCCGCCTCTATTGCCGCCGAAAGGAGAAGAACCGGGAACTGTGCCCGTCATGCAAGGAATTACTGGCCTATGCCCACAGCCGCCTGGACCGCTGTCCTTTTGGTGACAGGAAGAAAACCTGCCGCCTCTGTCCCGTGCACTGCTACAAACGCGACATGCGGGAACGGATGCGCCAAGTGATGCGCTATGCCGGTCCCCGCATGTTGTGGGTACATCCCGTGGCAGCCCTGCGCCACGTGTGGAGGGAGTTCTGTTCCCGCTGAACAATCAATTGTTGAAATAATAAAGGAAGACGGCCACGCCTTCAAGTGCCTTCTTCCGCTCGCCCTCGATGTCAATGGAGAACTTGATTTCGGCCTTGGCCACACCGCGCAGGTTGGTCAATGACTGCATGGCGGCGTTCAGACGGATGCGCTGTCCGGAGAGGACGGCCTGACCGAAACGCATCTTCTCCATGCCGTAGTTAATCATCATCTTCAGGTTGTTCACCTCAATGATTTGGTTCCACAGATAGGGCAACATGGAGAGCGTCAGGTAGCCATGCACAATAGTGCTCTTAAAGGGGCTTTCCGCCTTGGCACGCTCCACGTCCACGTGAATCCACTGGTGGTCCGACGTGGCGTCGGCAAAGAGGTTGATGCGCTCTTGGGTGATTTCCACATAGTCAGACACGCCGATTTGCTGACCCACCAACTTCTCGAAATCTTCGTACGAATTGACAATTTTCTTTTCCATTCTCGCTATCGGTTTTTAGTTATTGGTTTTAATGTACACTGTCCATCTCCGCGCAAAAGCGGAAAGTGGAAACAAAAATAGGTTTTATTCCGACAAAATGCAAGAAAAGCATGGCTTTTTATTTGGAAATGATGTACCTTTGCCTCCCAATGACACCAAATGGACTAACAATGCAGAAGAATATGAAACGAGCCGTCATCATCGGGGCCACCTCGGGCATCGGACGCGAAGTGGCACGCCTGCTGGTGCGCCGGGGCTGGCTGGTGGGCGTAGCCGGCCGTAGGGAAGACGCTCTGCTCGCCTTGCAGGCCGAAGCACCGGAACGGACAAAGTCCCGGCAAGTGGATGTCACCTCGAAAGATTGTCCGCGCCAAATCCTTGACTTGATAGCACTGTTGGGCGGCATGGACCTCTTTCTGCTTTGCGCGGGCATTGGCCGGCAGAATCCAGACCTGACGCCGGACATCGAATTGGATACGGCACAGACCAACGTCATGGGCTTCATCCGCGCGACCCATACGGCCTACGACTGGTTCCGCACGCATGGAGGCGGGCATCTGGCCGCCATCAGTTCCATCGCTGGCACCAAAGGCCTGGGTGCAGCCCCGGCCTACTCCGCCACCAAGCGTTTCCAAAACACCTACCTGGACGCCTTGGCGCAACTGGCCCGCATGCAACACCTCCCTATCCGCTTTACGGACATCCGACCGGGATTCGTGGACACCGACCTGCTCCGAGGCGACAAGCATTACCCCATGCTGATGCGTCCCGAACGGGTAGCCGTCCGCATCGTCCATGCCCTGGAGCATAGGAAACGGGTCTGCACCATCGACTGGAGATATAAGCTATTAGTATTCTTTTGGCGGCTGATCCCACGGTTCATATGGGAGAGGCTGCCGATACGCAACTGACAGAAACATAATAACCGAGCAGGGATTAGCGATTAGTAAAGCATTCACTGGCAACATACCAATCACTCATCACTAACCCCTAATCACTAAAAACAAATCCCTCATAACACACAATGAACAAATCCCAACTCAAGTACACCGCTCTGACCGCTACCCTTGCCCTGGGCCTGGGCACAACGATTCCTTTCCTTGTCGGCAATGCCAAGTTCCATCCCGAACGTGAATCCGTGCGGTCGCAAGTCTCTTCTTTCACCGTGCCTCTCCAGGTGCCGAAGGAAGTCCGCTTTGCCGACGAAGTCATTCCTTTGGACCGCTACGACCTGCGCGAACGTATGGACCGTGAACTGATGGCCTTCACCTACATGCACTCATCGACCCTGCTGACCCTCAAACGTGCCAACCGCTACTTCCCCGTCATCGAACCCATCCTCCGGAAGAACGGCCTGCCCGATGACCTGAAATACCTGGCCGTCATCGAGAGCAGCCTCAACCCATTGGCCTACTCACGCGCCGGAGCCGCCGGAATGTGGCAATTCATGAAGGGCACAGGGCGAGACTTCGGCCTGGAGGTAAACAACAATATCGACGAACGCTACCACCTGGAGAAAAGCACCGAAGCCGCCTGCGACTACCTGAAACAGGCTTACGCCAAATATGGCAGCTGGCTCTGCGTGGCTGCCTCGTACAATGGCGGACAGGCCCGCATCTCCTCCCAACTGGAAAAGCAAGGTGTGGACCGTGCCGTAGACCTCTGGCTGGTGGAGGAGACCGCCCGCTACATGTTCCGCCTCCTGGCCGCCAAAGCCGTCTTCAACCAACCTCAACAATACGGCTTCCTCCTGAAACGCCAAGACCTCTATCCACCCATCCCCTACACTACGGACACCATCACCACGGGCATCGCCGACCTGGCCGCTTACGCGAAAGGCAAAAACATTACCTATGCCCAGCTGAAGGATGCCAATCCTTGGCTACGCGACAATTTCCTACAGAACAAGAGCGGACGCACTTATGTGCTGAAGATTCCTACCCAAGCCGGAATGCACTACGACCCTCAAAAGATCCAGACGTATAACAAGGCATGGGTAGTGGATTGATACCTTTTGCGGAGTTAAGCCAACACCTCTGTGTATACGGCCATTGACTTACCATTGGCTTAACTCCTAACGGAGCAAGGTGATTATTTATACTATAATTTAGGCGCGGATTGCGCGGATTGCACGGATATCTCTTTTATAAAACCGCAGCCAACCATCCTATCGCGATAAACTTAATCCGTGCAATCCGCGCAATCCGCGACTAAAAACAGTTCCTATATTCAGGAATAGTATAAACTGGAATTCCACATCTACTTATCAACCCGTTGGCGGAATTAATTGTGGCATGAAAGCCTACGAGCGGGGATATCTCCGGATCAGGGCGAAGATATCTGCGGACAAGGACGGAGATATCTGCGGACAAAAGCGGAGATATCTACCCGCAAAGCCGCACAAGGGACTGACAGATAAAGTGCATATTGTGATCATAATTCCGCCAACGGGTACTTATCATATAATACATAAAACTGACGCCCGTACAGAATCAGGCAAGAGAGATAGTGTCTCCTTATCCAGATGCTTGACTATATACATTATATTATATATATCTATCCCAACGTCATGGGCAGGTTGAAAATCAAATGAAAGCAAAACCGAACATTCTTCATCATATTCACTCTCAGCTACTATTCTATATTGCAAAGTGATTACAAAAGTATGTCAAAACGCCCATTTTCACATTTCCGAGTTGACGAATGTCAAGAAATGGAGGGCTGAATGAATTTTCTCTCCCGAACATTTTTGTGTTATAAAACATATCCGTACATTTGCATCGGTAAAAAGAAAAAGCTAAGGCAAAATTGATAATTCTCAATAGGTATTAGCTTTTAGAGAAAGATTAGTTTTTAGGTTAACATTTAAAAGAAGAAAGCATTATGAGACGTTTTGGATTAACAGTAGTAGCAGTATTCTGCTTGGCAAGTGTATCATTCGCAGCCGGTAACCAACCGACTAACGAGAAATGGGAAGGACGCATCAATGTATACAAATTGAGCAACTACCTGCAACTGACCAGCGACCAGGAAAAAGAAGTAGCCAACATCTGCGACTTCTTCAACGAACAGATGAAGCGTGCCAACACTTCCAAGAAGGATCAAGAGAAGTTGCTTCACAACGCCATTTACGGCAACTTGAAGCTGATGAAAAAGGCTCTGAACGAAAAGCAATATGCAGAGTACACAAAGGTGCTGAACGTCACTTTGAAGAACAAGGGCATCGAAGTGAAGTAAGAAAACAGAATCTGACAGACAACAGATGATACGAACTGAAAAAGGCGTTGAACCCCAAGGGTCCGACGCCTTTTTTATGCCGGCATTTCTACCAAAGAAAAAACCGGCTCCCTAACCAATTAGAATATACAACAGCCCTGCTTTCACAAGCAGAAACGCTCTTGCAGTTCTCTTTTGTATTTCCTTGAAACCAGCAACTCCGTCACCTTGTCGAAAGGAGGATAAAGCATACACTTGCTTTCCTTGATAATCATCAGATAGTCAATGTTGATGATATACGACTGGTGTATCTGCACGAAGTTGGACGAATATTGGATAATCTGTTCGGCCGTTGTCCCCCGACGCAGGGCCAGAGACGGCTGGTTATTCAAAAAGACTTCCCACTGCTTCCTCTCAGAACAATAGCGGAAAAAACCTATCTCGGAGGGGCGCAATGCCCGCATGTCATTGGTGGGCGTGAAGACGATGAATGTCTGCCCGCGCTGCATAAATGTCGGGGACAGGCCGATATTGTCCGGTACGGCCGCGTTCTCCGCCTGTTCCACAAAACGGTCCAGGATTTCTTTCAACTCCTGTTCTTCGAAAGGCTTCAGCAAATAATCAAAGGCTGCCTCGCGAATAGCCTGTATGGCATATTTGTCATAAGCGGTATAAAAGACGACCTTCATCGTCCAGGACAGACTGTCCCGCATCTCCTGAAGCAACTGCATGCCTGTCTGGTCGGGCATCTCTACATCCAGGAAAAGCAAGTCGGGCCGGATTTTGGCAATAAGCCTTCTGCCCTGTCTGCCATTGTGGGCTATCCCCTCTACGGAAAACCTGTTATCCTTGCCCAAAGCAAAGCTCAGATTATCACGCGAGAGTTCATCATCATCCACTATGACTACCTTATATTTATCCATACCACTTACTTTAATTTGCAGCGAATATAAAGATTATATCCTTTTCTTCCAACACCGATAAAGAAAAATTTGGATTATCCGGCGCAAAATCCGTATTATCCGTGCTCAAATCAGGACTAAGAAGATACTATTAGTTGTTCAAGTTTCGCAGGCAAATGACGTTTGGGATTTAAGGCGATTGATAACTTCTCTAACCTCCTCAAATTCTGCAAGCTTTGCTACTCGCGAGACTTGGATCTTTTAAAAGGGAATGTGCTTGAGGCCGATGTCAGAAGTCACATTCCTATGTGGCGGCAATACTCACGCCAGATACGACCCCGCTTCATTTGTTTGGATTTTTCGCATTATAAAAACCTCCTTGAGCCGGCAAAATTCGATGGTTCACCACTTCCGAAAAAACACTGAACAATTTCTCGCCTAACACTTCGCAATTTC
>DWZE01000038.1 GCA_019118325.1 Candidatus Bacteroides intestinavium | reverse complement strand
GGACATTCAGACGCGCCTGCTTCAGCTTCCGGTTGTTCTTGAAGAGCGAGGAGAGGTTGTATTTCACCCCTACCCCCACATACCAATAATTGAAGTTGTTGTCCAGTACGGGCACCTCGATGGTGATGGGGCCGTCCAGATGGTCTGCCGCGATGATGGAAATATGCGGGAGGCGTTCGGCACGCTCCTGCCGGACCTTTTGCTCATTCATCTGCACAGTGGCTTCCGTCTGCTTCAGCAGGATATGGTTGGCCTTGGCCATCTCTTGCCAGTCCTCTTCCGCGAGGGTCAGAATCCGTTGCTCCAGCAAGGAGGCATCGGGACTTATCTCCACCTCCTCCGGCAGATGCAGGGTTGTCACCAGCTGATGATTGGCAATCTTGCGCGCATCGCTGACTCTCGACAACTGCAAATGCAATTGCTCCTTTTGCAGTTCATAGCGCGTGATGTCGTTTTTCAGGACAGTGCCTTGCTCCCGGCGGGCGTGCATGTGGGCTATGATTTCCTCGGTCAGCTCCAGGTTCTTTCGCAGCACCCGGATTTGATTGTCCAGCTTATACAGGTTCAGGTAATGCCCTGCCAGCAGGAAACGTATCTCCTGCACATTCTTCCGCAGGTCCAGCTCGGCCAGCAACTTCCCCAGTTCCGCCTGCCGGATGCCGCTGCTTATGGCGCCGCCCGCATAGATGACTTGCTGCGCCTCCAGGGCGAAGTTGTTGCCGAAATGCGGCATGTCTATCACCCTTGCGTGGCCGAAATCCCTATCCCACAGCTTGCCATTGCCCCAATAGCTGGCGGAAAGGGACACGTTCACGTCCGGAAGCCTTTGTGCCTTGGCCGCTTTGAGGGCCTCGTCGGCTGCTTCGGTTCCTGTCCGGTAGGTCTGGATACGCTTACTCTGTTCATCGGCCAGGCGGAACAGTTCTTCCAGTCCCATCGGCCGGGATTGGGCACACAAGCCCTGGCTGCATAGGACTGCGACACACCACAGCCCTATGAGCCTTCTCTTTTTGCTCATAAATCAACTGATTATTTTATAGTTAGCGAATGAATATAGCGAGGGGAAGAGGTGCAAAGGCTAAATCAGAGCCGCCGCACCCCAAGCGTGGAAATCATGAATCTTGTTCTTATAAAGTACTATTGTCTGTACTCCCATATATCGCATTTCTATCTGTTTTCGGATGCAAAAGTAGGGAAAAAAGAGATTGAACGTAACCTTAGGCGGCTGATGTTTTTTACTATTTTAACCTACGGCATAAAAATTCGCCTGCCCCCTGCGGCGTGTATTTGCCACAGGAAGCAGGCGGAATGTGCGGGGATAGCGGGGACGGGCGTCAGTCCATCGTTACATTGCCGCTGCCGCTCTTCGCCCGGTTGCCAGTCGCCTTCGCCGGAAAAGGCCCGCTCATCCGAAGGAGCCTTCGCCGCCTTCTTCCACCTCGTCGTCGGGCGACTCCACCTTGTCAGGGTTGGCGCCCATCGACTCTACGTCCACCCAGAAGACTTCGTTGCCCACCAGGTTGCGCGTCACGGCGCCGTTCTGCTGCACGTTGCGTTCCGGCAGGAAGCGCACGCGGGTGGCGGTGATGCACTCGGCGGTTACTTCGTCGGCAGTTTCCTTGCCCGTGCCTTCGGCCACGCAGCCGTAGTAGAAGGAGCCAAGCCCCTCGATGTGCACCGTGCGGCCCGTGTTCATCAGGCTGCCCAGCACCTTGCCCAGGGCGGTCATCACCGCCTTGGTGTCGGCCTCGCTGGCGGTAGACATCTCGGCGATGCGCTTGCACACCTCGTCCATTTCCACCGGATGCCCCACCGTTACGGTGCGGGGATACCACAAGCCATTGATGGCTTTCTGTTCTTTCTTAAAAAACGGCATAGTTCATCGTTTTAAAAGACCTGAAAAAAACGTCCTTTTGCCTCCGTCCAGCCAAGGCGATGCCTCCGTCCAGCCAAGGCGCACCTTTGGTCCAGCCGAGGCAAAAAGCCGGTTTGTTGCCGGGTTCTCCGCCATCCCGGTTTGGCAGTCGCGATGTCGGGGCGACCGGGCCGCGCAGCCTTGCTGCGGAATATCGTTGCGACAGACGGGGAAAACGGAAAGGGGGGGCCGAAATATAAAATGGCACGCAGATGACGCAGATGCGACAGATGACCACTGATTATACTTCGTTGATTTACAGATAGACAAATCTGCGAAAATCTGTTTAATCTGTGTCATCTGCGTGCCATTTTATATTTTGACACACTCTCAATAATGGGGGGGAGAGAAAGAAGAACCCCTGCGTGGGGGCATCCTTGTTTACTTTTTGTTGAATATCAGGTCAAGTCCCTGACTACGGTAGAATTCAAAGCGCGTGTCGCTCGATATGAGCGGCAGGTGTTCTGTGATGGCATGGGCAATGATCAGATGATCCGAAGGGTCTTTGTGGCATTGGCGTTCGTTAATCTCCATGCGTGAATACGTGTATATATGTTCCATCTTTGTCGGAAGGAACTGGATATAATGTTCATCTTCAATAGAGCGGAGCATGTCTTCCGGTGATTTCCAGCGTTTGGAAAACAGTCCCTTGTTCCGATAGGCCACCACCAGTTCTTTAGCAGATTCTGCACTGGCATACAACAATGCGTCCGGTTCGGCAATAAGTTCCTTAACATCCTTATCCAATAAGTCTGGATCGCTTATCATGTAAACGATGATGTTTGTGTCAATCAGGTATCTCATCGCCAATACAATGTCGGGTCATTGATGATAACACTGCCTTTCAGCCGCTGGGCGGCTTCCCAAGCTTTGCTCACTTTCTTTTTCGGCTCCTTTGCCTTGGTTTCTGTCTTGGTTTCAACCGAGGTATCCGTCTGTTTCTTCTTGTCCTTTTCAGTCATCTTTTCCATAAAGCTGTCTTTAAGTTGTTCAACGATGCAAAGTTAGCAAGAATCGGCAAGAAAGCAAGCCTTTCCCCCATTATTATCTTTATAACAACGCGGTGACAGCCGTGGCCGGAATCTCCAGCCGGGAGAAGGCGAACATCTTCTTGCCCAGGTCTTTCAGCGAGGCGCCAATGAGGTAGACGTCCGTCCCGTCGATAATCAGGAAGCGGTCGTGGCACTTCTTGTAGGTATGTACCGCTATCGGGGGATATTGGCCGTTATGCTTCTGCAAGTCCAGCTGCAACCGGGGGCTGACGGTCTGCGTGTAGATGTCGGCCGTTACGCCGGAGTTCCGCTTGCTGAGCATCAGCAGCACCGATTCGTCCACGTAGTTGTCTATCAGCAGCAGGGATACCTTGGCCGAACGGATGAGGTCGGTGGCGAACTTGTAGGCATCAAACAGCTGTCCGTCGTAGAAGATGCCCTCGACGGGCGGCAGCGAGGTGCGGACGAAGAAGTCTATCTTCCGCGAATGTTCCGCCACGGTATGCTCCAGTTCGGTCAGACGGCGGTTGACGGAATAGCCTTTCAGCAGGTATTCTTTCAGCACGCTGTTTGCCCAACGTCTGAACTCTATGCCTCTGTTGGATTTTACTCTGTAGCCTACCGAGAGCACCATATCCAGATTGTAATACTCCACTTGCCGCGTTACGGTACGGTCGCCTTCTTTTTGAACTGTCGCAAATTTTGCGACAGTTGACATGCCCGCCAATTCCTCTTTCAAGGCATTGTTCACATGCTTGCCTATTGTCTTGATGTCACGATTGAACAATTCGGACAATTGTTGCCTGTTGAGCCACACCGTCTCCTCTTCCAGTCGCACCTCCAGCTTCACTTCGCTGTCCGGCTGATAAAGTATGATTTCTCCTTGATTCTCCATCTTGCATTGCGTTTAGG
>DWZE01000037.1 GCA_019118325.1 Candidatus Bacteroides intestinavium | reverse complement strand
CTTACATCGGTTTCCCGGCAGCCATCAAGGCACTGCGCATCATCAAGCAGGAAGCGGCCAAACCGGCTGCACCGGCTACGGATAACCTGGTACGCCTTTCGAAAATAACAGTAGACCCGGAACGGTTGGATGAATACAACGCCTATCTGAAAGAGGAAATAGAAGCCTCCATGCGGCTGGAGCCGGGCGTACTCACCCTCTACGCCGTAGCCGAAAAGGATGCGGCCCACAAGATTACCATCCTCGAAATCTATGCCGACCGTGCCGCCTACGAGAGCCATCTGAAGACTCTCCATTTCCAGAAGTACAAACAGGGTACGCTGGATATGGTAAAGGAGTTGGAACTGGTGGATACGACACCGCTGATTCCGGGATTGAAAATAAAATAGAAGCTCGCCATTGACCTTTATTTTGCCAAGGAAGAGCAACTTACGATGTTTTGAATTATATCGAACTCACGATATTTTAATATAAGCATCGCTCATAAGCCACGCTAATGCCGATGACATCAAGATCCCTCTTCCTATTTCTCCTAATATATCAACGTAAACCACACAAATACAGGCAAGTGGTCACTATATCCTCCTTGATATCTCATCCCATAATAAGTCCGGAACGGCTTCACTCCACCGAACTTCAAGTCTTCTTCCAGCAGAAATGCTGGCGAAAACACACCTGCACGTTCCTCGGAAGTGGCCAATGAAACGCCCGGACAAAGAAGGCTGCCGGATACAAGAATATGGTCCAGCCATTGCCAATGCCCCTGGTACTTATAAGTTCCTGTTTGTGAAGAAGAAACGGCTTTCCGCATCAGCAAGTGATACAACGCTCTCTCATCCACCTGCCCCCTCGAACGTGGAGGCATCTGTGCCCGAAGCGTTTCCCGTATGAGGCTGCCCTGCGGTTGTTCATTAAAATCGCCCGTGATGACAATCCGGACCCGTTTCCTCACCCGGAACAGGCTATCGGCCGTAGCCCGGACCAGACGGGCTGCTTCCTGCCGATAAAGATCCTTCCGGGCTGTCCTGCCCGCACGAGAAGGGAAATGGGCTATCAACACATCCAGCGTATCCAAGTCCCATAAAAGCCCACTTACATGCAAGATGTCGCGAGTGGGAGAATCAGATGCATGCGGCCGTTCCACCCGGAGGCTTTGCCACTGAAGAGGCTTGAAAAGATCGCGCCGATAAAGTACAGCCACATCAATGCCTCGCCGGTCTTCTGAGTGAGTCAGAATATAACGATACCCGTGCTCGCGCAAAGCAGAGTAACGTGTCAGGTCTCTCAATACCCGATCGTTCTCCACCTCGCACAAAGCAACCAAAGCCGGAGGATTCCATCCCCCCACAGCTGTAATGACACGTGCCACATTATCCAGTTTCTGCTTGTATCGCGAATAGGTCCAATGACGGATTCCTCCCGGCAAGAATTCATAATCGTCCTTCAACGTGTCATGCCTGCAATCAAAGAGATTCTCCACATTGTAAGCCATTATGCAAAACGAAGTCGTATCCAGCCTTTCTTGCGCCCGGACCGCCTCTATGCACAACAGAATGAGACAAACGGATAAAAGGCACTTCATCCTATCCTACTACTTCTTTTCCGGGATATTTTTCAGGATATCCACCAGGTGAACCCAAAAGCGTTCCACACTGGGAATGTTCATCCGTTCATCGGGCGAATGCACTCCTTGCAAAGTCGGGCCAAATGAAATCATGTCCAAAGCCGGATACTTATCCAGAAACAGGCCACACTCCAGACCTGCATGGATGGCCTTCACCTTGGCTTCCGTGTGGAAAAGACGCCGATAAGACTCCGTTGCTATCTCCAGAATCTCCGAGTGGGTATTGGGCTTCCAGCCGGGATATCCCTCACTATGCGAGACAACTGCTCCCGCCAGTTCAAACACCGTGCGCACCGTGTCGGCAATATCCTCTTTGGCGGAAGTTATGGAACTACGCTGACTGGTTTCGATGCAGATGATACGGCCGGGTTTCATCTTTACCGAAGCCAGATTGGTCGAAGTCTCCACCAAGCCCG
The DNA here is from genome assembly GCA_019118325.1 of Candidatus Bacteroides intestinavium. Taxonomy (GTDB): domain Bacteria; phylum Bacteroidota; class Bacteroidia; order Bacteroidales; family Bacteroidaceae; genus Bacteroides; species Bacteroides intestinavium. The sequence goes on along the minus strand of DWZE01000037.1, from coordinate 9,885 downwards.
GGATGTCCTGGCTCATGGCAACAACGCCATGGGGAAGGGCCTGTATGGCCATCAGCACCTGTCGGGCCACTTGCGGCTCTATGGCTTGCTTGCAAGGCGTTTCCGATTCCAATATAAATTGAATGCCCGGATCGCTGACAGCATATTCTCTTTCCACTTCAGCAGCAAATACATTCAAGTCTGCCCGGATAGCATGCTTGTCCGATTCCGGAAAAGCAATGATGGCATACGCTTCGCGAGCAATGGCATTACGCAAGTTACCACCATCGATTCCGCATAGATAGATATCATATTTCTTGCGGATACAGTTCAGGAAGCGGGCCAGCAACTTGTTGGCATTGGCACGTCCCATATGAATGTCACTGCCCGAATGCCCCCCTAACAGACCTTTCACTTGCACACGGGCATAGAAATATCCGTCAGGAACGTCCACCTCCTGATAGGAAAATTCGCCTACAGAATCCACGCCTCCTGCACAACCGATAAACAACTCTCCTTCGTCTTCCGAATCCAAATTCAGGAGGATATCCGCATGCAGGAGTCCTTCCTTCAACGCAAAAGCACCCGTCAGGCCGGTCTCTTCGTCTACCGTAAACAGGCACTCCAAAGGGCCGTGTACCAAACTTTCATCTGCCAAGACAGCCAAAGCCGTGGCAACACCTATGCCATTGTCTGCACCAAGGGTAGTGCCCTTAGCCTTCATCCATTCACCATCTACTATGGTTTCAATGGGATCGGTCAAGAAATCATGATGTACATCATTGTTCTTTTCGCACACCATATCCATATGCGCTTGTAAAGCCACCGTCTTACAATTCTCCATCCCATGCGTGGCAGGCTTTCTCATCAGGATGTTTCCTGCCTCATCGGTCAAAGTTTCCAAACCCTGTTTTTTCCCGAAGTCCTGTAGATAAGCAATGATTTTCTCTTCCTTCTTCGAAGGGCGCGGCACTTGGCATATCTCTTCAAAATATCGGAATACACCGACTGGTTTCAAGTTTTTATGTTCCATATCTTGTATATTTAATGATGTCTTTCGACCTTTTATTGCTAAAATATAGTTAAATTGGCAAGGTATTTTATCTCCCTTTTCCTTTTTTAGAGCAAAAATGGTGGCTTAGTTCGTGTAAACCTCTATCTTTGCACCCGCAAAATTAAAGGAAATGCTCGATACAATACTGATAACATTGTTAATAGTTGCTATTTGCGTGCTATTGCTTGGTGTAAGGGTCTTTTTCGTGAAAGGAGGAAAATTCCCCAATGCGCATGTCAGCGGCAATAAGGCCTTGCGCGACAAGGGCATCGGATGTATTCAGTCGCAAGATCGGGAAGCGCGCCGGAAACGGCCTTTCTCCATTGACGAATTGGAAAAGTCTTTGGAAAAATGAAAGAAATCAATTAATTTAAAAACTATAATTTTCGTATTATGAAGAAATTGCATTATCTAATGAACGGCTTGGCCGCCTTGGCACTAACCGTCTTGTTTTCCCAATGTGCTGGTGGCAATGCTACCCAGCCAACCAATGACAATTCTGCAACGGCCAATGGCGTTTCGGGCTTGAAAATAGCCTATGTAGAGGTTGACACGCTCCTGACCAAATATAACTTCTGCATTGACCTGAATGAGGAGATGGTGAAGAAAAGCGAGAACGTCCGCCTGACGTTGAATCAGAAAGCAAACGATCTGAACAAACAAAAACAGGAGTTCCAGACGAAGTACCAGAACAACGCCTTCCTATCCCAGGAAAGAGCCCAGCAAGAATATAACCGCATTGCTAAACTGGAACAGGATTTGCAGGAACTGAGCAATAAATTGCAATCTGAATTGGTAAGCGAGAACGAGAAGAACAGCATTCAACTCCGCGACTCCATCAACAACTTCCTGAAGGAATATAACAAGACCAAAGGCTATGACTTCATCATTAGCAATACGGGCTTTGACAATCTGTTGTATGCCAATGATGCCTACAACATTACACAGGAAATCCTGGAAGGACTGAATGCCCGTTATGTCAAGAAGTAAATAGGGATTTCAGTAAATATCTAACCTATAAGGAAGTCGCAATAAATGATATTATCTTTTGAGGAGTTAAGAAGTTAAGTAGTTAAGCCAATACCTCTGTGTATACGGTTCTCATTGACTTACTATCGGCTTAACTCCTAACGGAGCAAAGCGGAGTGATAACTCCTTAATATAAACTAAATATCAACATCTACTTATTTTTCAGTATGCAATAAAATTTGTAACTTTACAAAGTACCCCCGATAGACCTTTACAGGCTTAATTCGGGGGTAAAACAAAGAAAATATCGCCGTGAAGTTACAAAAAATATCCCAAATAGAGCCGACTCTTCCATTGACAGAGTTCAATTTTCTGAAAAAATATCGTGAAAGCCTTGAGTCCAGTGAACTCGGGTGCATCTATCGTATGCTTCCGTTTAAGGAGATTGGCCTCCTGCTTCTATCCGGGTTGCGGGCAAGCACCCCCAGGGTCGCAAGCCCATGTTCTCCATAGAGGGGAAAGTCGCACTGATGGCTCTCCGTTCATACGCGAACCTGTCTGATGAGGGTCCGGTGGAGATGCTCAACGGCAACCTGCACCGGCATATGTTCTACGGCGTGCTCATTGCCCTCTCACACCCCATCAGGGACAGCATCAGTGCCATCCGCAGCCGTCTGGCTTCCATACCGATAAAGGAACTGCAACGTGTGGTGCTTGACAGCTGAAAAGGGGAGTTCCGACATGTTGAACGTTGTGACGTCCGCCCATTGTTCGCGGGAAGAAAACAAACGTGTCGAATTCGGCGCCAAGGTCAACAACATACAGATCAACGGCATCTCCTTCATCGGACACCATTCCTTTGAGGCGTTCAAAGGAATCCGGCTGAAACAGACCATCGCCTGTCAAGAGGAACTTATCGGCGTGAAGTCAGGGATGTCGGCACGGACACCATCTATGCAAACAACGAAAACCGTACCTACTGCACGAAAGCAGGTATCGTGACTTCCCTTTGCACGCAAGGAACCGCATCCCAAGGAGGACGGGACACGGAACATGCGGCGTATCATTGGGAACCTACGAGTCACCCTTATGGAGGGACAAACTCCTGTGGCCAAGTAATATTGGACTTTGCCATTTATCATTGCTTCTATATCAATTGAAGCATAGCATCCTTGCAAAAAATGGAGAGAATGCGGCACTTACTAAAATAAAAGAAGCAAAATGACCTAGTCGTTCAGGACTAATTCAGATTTATACTTCGCACGGGATGAATTTGTGCATTAAATGCAAAATAGGTAACTCAAATTCCTCCCTCTCTGGAGGAGGATTAAGTTACCACGATTAAAATGCACAAATACATTCCTCGTAAAGTATATATTGATTTTTCGGGAGTCAACCGCATTTGCTCACGGAGTCAATTTATTGTACCTTCAGCGATACGCACTATGGTTTGTCTTTACCGTGGAATATTGCGTGTCCCCTCTTTTCGCATCGCTTTATACCGTTTGTATTCCTCAATCACGTGCTTCCGGCTCATGAGAATCTGCCAGCGATATACCAGACAAGTTGTCACAAAATAGATGCCTGTCTGAATCCACAGGGCCTGGTATTCGAAAGCTACTTCATTCAACGTGGCTCCCATGCTGTTGATACGCACATAGCCATTGATGCCGAAGGTGGAAGGGAAGAGATAGGAGAAGTATTTCCAGAACGGCGGTATCGCGCTGGCCGGCCAGGAGATGCCCGAGAGGAACAGCAGAGGTACGGAAGTAAATACGAACAGCAGCATGCACGTCTCGCGGTTGCGGATGGCGATGCTGGCTGTCATGCTGAAGAAAATACATGCCAGCAGGTAGGGCAGGCAGAACAGGGTCAGCTCACCCGGCAGGGCAATCTGATTCAAGCTGAACAGGCGGGGAACCACTACGAGGATATAGACTGAAACCAGTGCATAGACCATCAGGTAGCTCAGTCCCTTGCCGAAGACGATGCGTAGGGTGCCGTTGTAGTGCCGCTGCACGGGCACCAGGTCGCGGAAACGGTTGTGCTCGCGGGCGGTTCCGGCACTGAGGCCAATGCCCAGCAACAGAGTCTGTTGGATGATGAGCATCAGTACGGCGGGAATGAGGAAGGCTGCGAAACCGTTGGTAGGGTTGTACATGGCTACGTCCCGGTAAACGATGGGGTAGGCGGTCAGTTCGTCCTGGCGTTCGGTCGTGTTGCCGGCGCGGGCTGTCTTGATTTCCGCATTCATGTCCAAGGATACCTCAGTATTGCTGAGTAACAGGGATTTGTAGTACAGCAGTCCGCTCATGTCGCAATAGAGGCTGACCCGGGTCTGGTGTCCTCGCGCGATGTCGTCACTGAAGGAGGAGGGGATGTATATGATGCCATAGGCTTTGCGGTCCCGTAGGGCCAGTTTGGCTTCTTCCATGTCGGCACAGTAGGTGACAATCTGCACCTCGGGTGTGGCGTCCACCCGACGCAGATAGTCGCGGCTTAGCGAAGTACGGCTGTCGTCCACTACGGCAGTGGGCACATCGCGCAGGGTCTCGTTGGTGTAGATGAAAGAGTATATCAAAGGATAGACCAAAGGGACGAGCACGAAGAAAATCAGCACGCCCTGGTCGCGGAAGGTATTACGGAATTCCTGCTTCCAGATGTAGAAGAGGTCGTTTACCCCTTGCACCACTCGTTGTTTGAAGGTCAGGTTTTTCATTATTCAAGGAACATATTTATAGTAAATCAACGCTCCTTTCAGGCGGGGAGCTACCAGAAAGGGAAGCAACATAAAGAGCAGCAACGCCACATAGTTGGTCCATGAGTATATCATGGGGTATCCGTTGAGGGCCTGGTCCACGTAGATCAGGAAATAATGGCGCAGCGGGAAGAGATTGGCCAGGGCTTGCAGGGTGGGGTGCATCCCCATCAACGGGAAAGACAATCCGCACATGGAGAACGACAATACGCCCCAGAGAGAAGCGAAACTCAGTCCCAGCCGCAGGGTAGGCAGGACGCCTATCATCAGAATGCCCATGCCCTGTGAGGCCAGCACCAGGCAGAGAGTAGCCAGCAGCATGGGTCCGATGCCGCTGTGGCAGGGAAAGTGCAGGAAACCATATAGGTACACATTATATAATATGCCCATCAGGAAGAAGATTGCCGTATGCGGCAGCAGCTTGCCTGCCAGGGAAATCCAGATGGAGTTATGCCCCATCCGGAGCCATTGGCGGGCGGTCCGTTCCTTGATTTCTACGCCGATGGAGAAGACGGTGACCATGAAGATGAGTAACATCAGCACGCCCGGCGCGAAAGTATTGTTCAGGTAGACAGAGTAGTTCAGCCAAGGATTCTGAAGCGGGTGGGTGTCGATTACGATGGGTTGCAGGAAAGCCATGGCTTGTTCCTCGGTCGCTCCTTTGGCCAGCAGGGTAGCTTGCACTACGGCTCCTGAGGCCAGCTCGCTCATGGTTTTCATATCCTTGAACAGCAAGGAACCGGCAATGAGCAGCGTATTATTGGTGTAGAAAGAAACGGTGGGACGGCGTTGTGCTTGTGCCTGGGCCGTGGTGCCTTCGGGGATGTAGTAGAAGCCGTAGATTTCTCTCCGCTGCATGGCTTCGCGTGCTTCGTTGAAAGTGGGGTAGCGGGCCACGATCTTGCTTTGTTGGAAGGCGTCCAGGGTACGTGACAGTTGGCGTGTGGTGCTGGTCTGGTCTTGGTCTACGATGCCCACGGGCATGTCTGTGGGCAGTCCGGACCCCATCAGCGTAGTGAAGAATACGTAGCAGAACAAAGGTGCCACTACCATGCTGAACAGGTAGAGCGGACGTGAGACGAGACGTTGGCATTCGCGTTTCATCACGTTCCACAAGGCCATATGTTTTCGTTCCGGTTTCATTTCTTCAGAATCACGCTCATTCCGGGACGCAAGCCTTCTACTTTCTCTTGCGGAATGGCCCGCACCTCAAAGGTTTTCAGGTCGAACTGTCCTGTGGTCTTGGTGGCCTTCCAGGCGGCATAGGTGCCCAGATCCTTCAGGTAATATACTTTCAAGGGAATCGTACGGTCCAGGGCAGGGACGTAGGCTTCGAATTCACTGCCCATGCCAAGACCTTGCAGGAGGTCCTCACGCACGTTGAAGGTGACCCACATATCTTCCATGACGGCCACGTTCATAATGGGGGCACCTGTGCCCACCAATTCACCCACCTTAGGGAATATCTCGGACACTTCGCCGGGCATCTGGGCCGTCAGGATGGTTTCCTGGATGTATGATTGCACTTCGGCCACGGCCCCTTTGGCACGTTCCACCAAGGCTGCAGCAGCGGCTTTGTCTTCGCGTTCGGCGCCGTTGCGTGCCATGTCGTATTGGGCTTTGGCGGCTTTCTCCGTAGCTGCGGCGGCATCTCGTTGGGCAGTTACTTCGTCCAGTTTCTGGGCGGACATCACGCCTTGGTCAAACAGGTTCTTGACGCGCTTGTATGACTTCTCGGCAATAGTCAGTCCGGCTTGAGCCTTTTGCCACATCTCGTAGGCAGCCTGTACCTGTTCGTGGCGGGCACCTTTCAGGGCCTTTTCGTTCTGGGCCTGTGCGGCGGCTTCGGCGGCACGCGCCTGTTCTAACTTGGCCTGTATGTCCGGTGCTTCCAGAATGGCGAGGGTATCGCCGGCTTGCACAGTTTGTCCTTCCTTCACGCGGAATTCCAGGATGCGGCCCGGCACTTTGCTGGATACGCGGTATTCGGTCACTTCGGCTTGTCCTTGTACGATTTCCGGTCCTTTGCGCAGCATGAAGAATCCTACCAAGGCTACGATGGCCACAATCCCCAGCAAGGTGAGGAAGGCCAATAACATATTGCTGTTTTGTGATTTCAGGTTCATTTTATGAATGATTAATGGTTAATTGTTAGTGATTAATTGTCAATTCTCCCATTGCCTTCTTCAGGTAGATTTCCGTCAGTTTGACGTCAATCTGGGCATCTATCTTTTCCGACTGGGCGGAGAGCCAGGCTGTATGTGCTTCCAGTACATTGCTGGCGGGGATAACCCCTTCCTCGAAGCCCAGCGTGGCATAGCGCAGGTTCTCGTTGGCTTTCTCCAGGTTCTTTTCGGCCATGACCAGTTTTTTGGCGGCTTCGTTTACTTGGAAGGCCGACTGGTTGACCTGCAGTTCAATCTTTTCGCGCGCATCCTGCAATTGATATTGGGCGATGCGTGCCTCGGACTTGGCGGCTTTCACCTTATAGATACCTTCGCCCCAGTGCCAGATGGGCAGAGAGACGGTGATGCCCAGATTCCACATTCCCTTGAATTTCTTCTCGAAGCTGTTGAACACCGAGGGACTAGTGGCCATATAGCCGCCCAACAATGCGATGGAGGGCAGGTAGTCAGCACGGACCACGTTGACCTTTTGATGGTAGATGTTTGTGGCCAGTTCCAGACTCCGTATTTCCGGCCGGTTGGCATAGACGGCATTCAGGTCGATGGCTTTGGTGGGAACGGCTGCCGGTAGGAGGTCTGTTTCCGTCTCGTCTTTCAAAGTGATGGGCGAAGACAGGTCTAATCCGCACAGCTGGCAGAGCAACATTCGCGCGAGGGTCAGTCCGTCGTCCACCTTTGTCAGTGTCATTTCAGCCTCATTGACCTTTACTTTGACAGAAAGCCCGTCCGCTTTGGTAGCCACGCCTTCGGAAATCATTTTGTCCACATCGCTTTCCAGTTTCCGCAGCAATTCCAGATAGCCTTCGGCCAGTTTCTTCTTGTTGGCCAGAGATATCACTTGCCAATAGGCTTGGTCGGTACTGAGGATGAGCTCCTGCATGCCGGTGTTGTGCTGCTGGCGGGCCAGTTCTTCGGCATATTGGGTGATTTTGTTATAGGCACGTATCTTGCCGCCCATGTAGAGTGGCTGGGTCAGGGTCAGTGCGCCGGCATACATGTTTCGTGTGTCGGTGCGGAAGGCATCTACCAAGGCGCTTCCGGCACTGTTCAATGAACCGGTCAGGCTTTGTCCCAAGGCAGAGAGCGTTCCGCCCAGTTCAGGATATAACTGTGCGATGGCTTGTGCGGCTTGTTGCAGGGGAGTCCCCAGGCTGGTACCGAGTCCGGACAATGCCCCTTTTTGTGCATCACTTAGCAGGGATAGTTCGCGACTGGTACGCAGATAGCCCCCCGCGGCAGATATCTTAGGCAGGAAGTTGGCAAAGGCAGCTTTCTGTTGGTAATGGGCGGCGTTGATTTTCTCGCGGCTCATCAATAGTTCCTTGTTGTTGGCAATGGCCAGGGCGCGGCAGCTATCCAGACTCAGCAAAGTCTGGGCTGCGACAGGCAAGGTAGCACATGCCAAAGTAAGAATGCAGAAGAGTTTTTTCATCGATTTCACAATAACATTTATCCCTATAAACAAAATTGTCCGCGATTTGTTCGTCGGACAAAAGGTAAAATGATCATTTATCGGTTAAATGAAGAATGAAGAATCGCGCTTCGCGCAAAATGAAGCATCTTTGCTTAATGAAGAACGAAAAATGAAAGATGAAGAATTGGCCGCTTCCCACGAAAATTCTTCATTCTCCCGCGAAGCGGGCATTCTTCATTCTTCATTAAAGCGCGCTAAATTTACTCCAGCATAAAGTTTCCCGTTCCTATCAGGTTCCCGTCTGCGAAGATGTCCACGCGGTAGCTGCCTGCATAGAGATATTCCTCTACGTCCCAGTATACTGTGACGGGTTGTTCCTCGCCGTTGTATTCGATGTATTTCTTGATGGAGTAGCGCAACTCACGATTTTCGTAGGGAAAGACATCCGATGCGTTCTTGGACAATACATCGTTGTCAGGCTTCAGGATGCGGACATAGAGCGTACGTTCGCCGGTTTCGGCAGTGATGTTCTTGCTGATGATGAAGTCTATTTTCAGTTTCACGATGTTCTTGATGCGGCTGGTCTTCTTGCTTCGCTTGTTCAGCGGCGTCACTTTGATGGCCGTGGCATCCAGTTGGGCGGCAAGGGTCACCTTCTGGTTCAGGGCCTGCTTCTCTTGGGACAGGTTATTGATGGTGGCCGAAGCTGTGTTATACTTTTCTGTCACGTCGGCGATGATTTCTCTTTGCTGGGCCGTCAGCCGGTTCAACGAATCTATTTGGTTGATGTAGCCTATCATCACTTTGCGCAGTGTGGCCAGTTCGTTGCGCAGGCGGCGGATCTCGCTGGCGTTGGTGCTCTTCACCGTGCGCAACTCTTCCAACAGGCGTTGTGTCTTCAGTTGCTCCTGTTCCAATAGGACGGACAGGGAGTCGTTGGAAACAGTCAGCTTCAGTTCATCATATTGTTTGGCAAAGGTGGTGTACTGGTTTTCCAAGTCCTCCTTTTCCAATTCAAATTCCTGGGTCAGTTCGTGGTTCACTTTCTTTTCCGAAATCAGTAAGGCAGTGACACCTATCAGCAGTAGCACGAGCACACCGCCGATAATCAGGTACATTTTGTTCTTGTTTGTTGCCATAAGTTCTACATTATTTTATTGGCTGCAAAATTAGAAATTCTCAAGTCCGCAACACTATCATTTATTTTTTAAAGCTGTGAGCAAGTTGCCCACGACTTTGCCCTGTCAGCAGAATCACTTAACTTAGTGTTGCAAATAAAAATCAAATGGCTCCTGACAGACATGGCAAAGATAGTGATAAAATCAGAAAAGCTCCTCCCTTTCAGAAGAATTTTCCCAATCATGGAACAGTTAATGTTCTTTTGCCTCTAATATTAATAGTCCGTTAAGAATTCAACATATCGGCTAGGCGGCTTCTGCCACTATGCCAAAAAGTTCTTTGACAAGTTTAGCATTTAAAGTTCTGTTCGGTTTCAGACCGGACTTGCTAAAAATTCTTTTGAGCA
>DWZE01000036.1 GCA_019118325.1 Candidatus Bacteroides intestinavium | reverse complement strand
GTGTGCATTCCCTCCTCGGGCATGTCCTTCTGGGTGAGCACGGATGTGAGCTCGCGCGCGCGGTTTCCCTTAACCCTAAAAAACACGACAAAATCACATGAAACGCATTGCTTTCTTGGACTATGTGCGCGTGTTCGCCTGCCTGTTGGTCATGGTGGTACACGCCAGTGAGAATTTTTACGGAGCGGCAGGGACAGGCGAAATGGCCGGACCCCAGTCTTTCCTGCAGAACGAAGCAGACCGCTTCTGGGTATCCTTGTACGACGGCTTTTCGCGCATGTCCGTCCCCTTGTTCATGATTATCTCCGCCTACCTGCTGGTGCCCATGAAGGAAGGACAGAGCATGTGGCAATTCTACCGCAGGCGCTTCCTGCGCGTAGGCCCCCCCACCATCTTGTTCATGCTGCTGTACAGCACACTGCCCCTGCTGTGGGGACAGATTGACAGCGCAACAGCCACCCGCGACCTGTCACGCCTCCTGCTGAACTTCCCCAGCCTGGCCGGCCACCTGTGGTTCATGTATCCGCTCATCAGCCTCTACCTCTTCATCCCCATCATCTCCCCCTGGTTGCGCAAAGCAACAGCCAAAGAAGAAGGCTTCTTCATCGCCCTGTTCGCCCTGTCCACCTGCATGCCCTACCTGCACCGCTGGTTCGGCGAGCTGTGGGGAGAATGTTTCTGGAACGAATACCACATGCTGTGGTACTTCTCCGGATTCCTCGGATACCTGGTCATGGCGCACTACATCCGCACCCACCTGAATTGGTCACGGCGGAAGCGCTTGGCGGTGGGAACCGTGCTGGCAGTGGTCGGCTGGGCATGGACGATATTGTCATTCTACATCCAGGCAGTTCCGGGAGTCGTCCACTCCACCCCGGTCATCGAACTGGGCTGGGCCATGTGCACCATCAACTGCGTATTGGCAACCGGAGGCACCTTCCTGCTCTTCACCTGGAATCTCACTACATGCACTGCCCAAGGGAATCGTGTCTTTCTGGAGATGTTTCGACTTCGCTTCGCTCCGCTCAACATGACAGGCACACATCATATAAATTAATTTTCAACATCTACTTAAATATGAAACGAATGACTCTATGGGCATTTGCCATGCTATGCATGCCAATGCTGGATGCGCAAGAAGTGAAGACGGACAGCCTCTGGGCGGATAGCCTGGTGCAGACGCTGCCCGAGGTGATGGTGACGGGCGAGCGTCCCGTGGTGCGGGCCAAGGCCGGGAAGCTGGAGTATGACCTGCAAAGGATTATCGAGGGCAAGCCCGTGGACAACATCTACGATGCCTTGAAGCAGTTGCCCGGCGTGGTGGAGATGAACGGAGGGCTGACCCTCGGCGCGCGGGGCGTGACCATCGTCCTGGATGGCAAGGTGACGAACATGAGCACGGAGCAGCTCTACGCCCTCCTCCGGTCGATGCCCGCCGACCGCGTGGAGCGGGTGGACGTGATGTTCAACGCTCCGGCGCGTTACCAGGTGCGCGGCGCGATGATTGACGTGCGGCTGCGCCATCGCATCGGCGACCCCGGCACGGTGCAGGGCGAGGCGTATGGCAAGTACGACCAGAGCCACGAGGCCAGCTTCCAGGAGCGCGCCTCCTTATTATATGATGGTGGACGATTCTCTCTCGACCTTCTTTACTCGCACGACCACGGCAAGGGCTTCAACACCACCGACAAGGAGGCGCGCCACTGGCAGGAGGCCACGGACGAGACGCACCTCATCGAGAACCACGAGGTGATGCGCAGCCGTAGCCATGCGCACAATTTCCGGCTGGGGGCGGACTACGACATCGGGAAAGACCACGCCCTCTCCTTCGTCTACAACGGTGCATACGCCACCAGCCATACCCGCCAGCACACCACGGGCACGCAGACGGCCACCAACCTGAGCACGCAGACTTCGTGGCTGCACAACGGCCGTCTGGATTACGAGGCGCCCATCGGGCTGAAGGCAGGCGCGGAGTTCACGTGGTATCAAGCCCCCGGCGACCAGCTCCTCCACAGCGAGATGGAGGGCGCCCGCATGGACTTCTACACCACGGACAAGCAGCGCATCAATGCCTGGAAGTTCTTCCTCGCGCAAGAACATGCGCTGAAGAACGGCTGGGGACTGAACTACGGGGCGACATACACCACGAGCGTGGACAACTCGTACCAGTACTATTATAATGAAGAATTGAGAATGAAGAATGAAGAATCCGTGTTGCCGCCGGACATGCGGTCGCGCCGCAGGGAGCAGACGCTCAACTTGTATGCGGGTGTGAGCAAGTCGTTCGGGCAGAAGCTGATGCTGGACTTCTCGCTGGCGGGTGAGCGCTACAAGACGCCCGTGTGGGATGAGTGGGATGTCTATCCCGTGCTGAATGTGACTTACCTGCCCAAGCCGGGGCACATCCTCCAGTTGGGCTTCAACAGCGACAAGGACTATCCGGCGTATTGGGCGGTGCAGGATGCCGTGTCCTACCTGGGCGGGGGATACTCCGAGATACAGGGCAACCCGCTGCTGAAGCCCACGAAGGATTATCAGTTGGCGCTGAACTACATCCTCCGGTCGAAGTACGTCTTTACCTTCTGGTTCAACCACAACAAGGACTTTGCCGTGCAGACTCTCTACCAGTCGCCCGAACGCTTGCTGGAGATATACCGCTCCGTCAATTTCGACTTCCTGCAACAGGCGGGCCTGCAAGCCAGCCTCCCCTTCAAGGCGGGCAAGTGGCTTGACGCACGGCTGACGCTCATCGGCGTCTGGCAACGCGACAAGGACTCCGACTTCTACGACCTGCCCTTTGACCGGCGCATCTTCATGGGCATGGCTTCGCTGAACAGCACGTTCATCCTTCCCGTTAAGCCCGACCTGCGGCTCACGCTCAGCGGCTTTGTCCGCAGCAAGGCGCACCAGGGCATCTACGACCTGCCCACCAGCGGCAACGTGGACTTGGGGCTTCGCTATGCCTTCGCCAAGGGCAACTGCATCCTCACGGCCTGGTGCAAAGACATCTTCCAGACGGCCGGCATCGACCCGCAGATACGCTACGGCCGCCAATGGGTGACGAACGATTATTCGTGCTTCCGCTCGGTGGGCCTCTCCTTTGCCTGGAAGTTCGGCGGCTATCAGGAGAAGAAAAGGGAGGCGGTGGA
>DWZE01000035.1 GCA_019118325.1 Candidatus Bacteroides intestinavium | reverse complement strand
AGTACATTGCTATCGAACGACTTACTAATCACTAATCGCTAAACACTAATCACTGCTAACTTATCATTTAACACTGCAATCATGATTAAGCAATACTTTCAACAAGCCTGGGCACAACTGCGGCAACAGCCCCTCATCAGCACGGTAAACGTGGCGGGTACGGCGCTGTCCATCTTCCTTATCATGCTGGTGGTGATGGTACAGCAGGTAGATGTGGAGCCGTTTGCTCCGGAGAGCAAACGCGACCGCATGCTCTATTATACCTACACCAGTGTGAGGAACGAAAGGATGTGGGGAGCCAATGATAGCAGCAACGGCTGTATGAGCGTGGACGTGGCCGACCGGTGCTTTCGCACGCTGACCACACCGGAAGCCTGTACGGTGTACACCACTTGGAATGTTACGACTCCTGCCAGTATGCCTGGTCAGCCTGCTTTTTCCGTGGACCTGAAGGAAACGGATGATGTATTCTGGCGTGTGTTCGACTTTGGCTTCATCGACGGCAAACCCTATGACAAGGCCACTTTTGATGCCGGACAGCCTGTGGCGGTCATTACCCGCAGCGTGGCGCGGGCTCTTTTCAGCACGGACCGCGACGTGGCAGGACGTGAATTCCTGTTGAATCATGCGCCCTATCGGGTGGCTGGTGTCGTGGAAGATGTCAGCATATTGGCATCCACGGCCTACGCTCAGGTGTGGGTGCCTTTTACTTCAACCGATACACCCAAAGATGTCAGTACGGGCGGCATTATGGGGAACTTCAGTTGCGCCCTGTTGGCACGCAGCCGGGCAGATTTCCCTGCCATACGTGCTGAGAGCGACCGCAGCGTGCGTGCCTACAACGATGCCCGCAAGGAGGAGGGCTGGGAAATCTTCATGCGCAACCGTCCCTATGACCAAGAGAAGAACGCCCTTGCTACTAGCTCGAACAACGAGCCCGATCTACAGGGAGAGCGCAACCGGCGCTTGATGGTTTACCTCATCCTACTGATAGTCCCCGCTATCAACCTGAGCAGCATGACGCAAAGCCGTTTGCGGCAGCGGGTGGCGGAGATTGGCGTACGCCGTGCGTTCGGTTGCACTCGCTGGGAGTTAACTGTGCAAATATTGGCGGAAAACTTTATCGTCACGTTGCTGGCGGGTACCATAGGCTTTGTCTTGAGTCTGCTGTTCGGCTTTCTGGCAAGCGATGTGCTCTTTGCGCAGGAGTTTAGCAGAACACTCAACCCACCCGTGGTGGATGCTTCTATCCTGCTGCACGCTTCTACTTTCGGATGGGCCTTGCTGTTCTGCTTTGTGCTCAACCTGCTCAGCACCGGCATTCCAACTTGGCGTGCGGTGCGCATGAATATTGTGGAATCCATCGGAGGCAGACTTCATTAATTAAGGAGATAGACTATGCAAAAGAAACTATTCAGACAGATACGAAATGAGTGGCGGGGAAATACTTGGCTTGCCCTCGAACTGCTGGTAGTCAGCGTGGTGATGTGGTTCATCATCGATATGCTCTACTGCCGTGCCGCCACTTATCTGGAGCCGCGAGGCTTCGACACGGAGCATTGCTACCGCATCTACTTGGGTAGCCTGACGGACAAAAGCCCCGATTATACGCCCTATGAGGATGCCGCCCGCCAGCGCGACGACATCCTGGAGGTGGTGGAACGCTTGCGGCACCGTCCGGAGGTGGAGGCCGTCAGCCTTTCCCTCAACGCCCATCCTTATAACGGCAACAACAGTGGATGCTCGCTGGAGTATGACACCCTGCGCAGCAGCGGTTTTGTGGTGCGCCGTTATATGACGCCCGACTTCGTTCGTGTGTTCCGATACCGGGGTGCCAAGGGCGAGACACCCGACCAACTGGCCCAGCAACTGACGGAAGGAAAACTGTTGGCATCGAACAACATATTCCGTCGTTATGGTGTTCCTCTGACCCGGATTGCCGGCGACGGTTTCCATTTCGACGGCGATACGCTGACCTCCTATACGGTCATCGCCCTGCAGACCGTGCGCTATCACGACTATCAGCAGGCTTATTGGAGCTACACGGTTTGTGCTAACATGGAGCAGTATTTTAACCAGTCTCCGGGTCTGGTCAATCCTTCCAATGAGTTGTGCGTGCGTGTCAAGGCCAACCAGGACCAGGACTTCATCGACCGCTTGCGTGCCGATAGCGAGAAACAGTTCCGCATAGGCAATATCTACATAGCCGATATTCGGAGCTTTGCGGACATCCGCCGCAATTTCCAACAGTCATGGAGCAAGGATACGCAGTTTCTCTCTGCGGGCATGGGCTTCCTCCTGCTCAATATCTTCCTCGGCCTGCTGGGCACCTTCTGGTTCCGTACGCAGCAACGCCGGAGCGAGATAGCCTTGCACAAGGTGAGCGGGGCCACCAACCGTGCCGTCTTCGCCCGCCTGCTCAGCGAGGGGCTGCTTCTGCTGCTCATCGTCACCATGCCCGCGCTGATTATCGACCTCAACCTGGCCAAGGCCGAGCTGAACTCGTGGCGCAACGGCACGACGCTGGAGTGGGACAGGCTGCTGCTCTGCGCCGCCGCCTCGTTCGTGCTCATCGCCTTGATGATTGTCATCGGCATCTGGTATCCCGCCCGCCGGGCGATGCGGGTGCAGCCGGCCGAGGCGTTGCACGACGAGTAGGGGGAATGAAGAATGAAGAACGAAGAATGATGAATGGGGTGTGCCTGCCTTTATTCTCCCTTCTTTGTCCCTCATTCTTCTCCCCATTCTTCATTCTTCATTATTAGTTCTTCATTATTATTATGAAACAATTATTCAATCTTATCCGGCAACACCGTTTCTATACGGCAATATGTGTCATCGGCACCGCTGTCACTGTGGCCTTTGTCATGGTGGTGGTGATGGTCTATGACTTCCGCACGGCCAATGTCGCACCGGAAACACGGCGCAGCCGCACGATGTACCACGATGGTACCCTCCTTATGCGCAATGACGGCACCAGTCGCATGGGTTATCAGGGACTCGGACCGATGGCCTTTCACGCCCTATATGACAGTCTGCCGGGCGTAGACCGGCTGACCTGGCACGGCGGTCTGTGGAAAGCTGTGTGCGCTCTGCCTGCCTCGTCCGACCGTCGGCCTGTCTTTCTGCGCCCCGTGGCGGCCGACTGGTTCGACTATTTCCGTTATGACTTTGTGGCCGGACGCCCCTTTACTCGTGCCGAGTATGATGCGGCCCGCGCTGCCTTTGAAGTAGCAGGCGATGAATTCCGCAGTTTCCGAAACCGCGATGACGGGGTGTTGCGCCGTTTTGTCGTTATCAGCGAAAGCCTGGCGCGACAACTCTTCGGCAGTGCAGACCGAGCCGTGGGCAATGACTTCCTGATGGATTTCCAGCCTGTCCGGGCTGTGGGTGTGGTCCGCGATGTCAGCCCTATTTTCCAGACTGCCTATGCCGATGTATGGGAACCCTTTCCGTTGGCAAATGAAGACGGAGCTTATCTGAACATCGGTACAGGTGGTTTGGGCGGCTATCATTATCCTGTGTTTAGTCTGGCTCCCGGTGCGCGGCCCGCCACAGTCCGTGCCGAGGTGGAGCGTCGCGTGGAGCAGCTCGACAACCAAGGGCTGGAGTTCGCCCTCAAAGACCCGCGCCTTTATACTCATTCTCAATATACCTTCTTCCGCGGTGCAGGCCTCGATGCCCGCCTGGTCTATGCCTTGCTGTTGCTGATACTCTTCGTGGTGCCTGCTGTGGGCATCTCCGGCCTGGTACATGCCCAGATGCAGAGCCGCCTGCCCGAGATAGCCATCCGCAAGGCTTATGGCGCTTCCAATGCCGACATCATCGGCCGCCTGTTCGGCGAAAGCCTGCTGACCACGTTGTTGGGCGGCCTGTTGGGCTACCTTCTGTCGTGCCTGTTCGTGGTGGCTGGCAGTTCGTGGCTGTTCGGGACGAGTGGCCTTGGCGAGGGGCACATCCTGGTGGGGAGCGACCTGCTGCTGCGCCCCTGGTTGTTCTTGTCGATGCTGGCTGCCTGTTTGTTGTTCAATACTTTGTCTACGCTGGTGCCTGCTTGGATGGCCGTGCGGCGCAGTATATCATATACGTTAGTAGGAGGAGAATAACTATGTGGAGACCACTATTCAATCAGATATGGAACCAGCGGCGTGCCAACGCGTGGCTGTGGCTGGAACTGGCGATGGTGACCACCCTGTTGTGGTACGGTATCGACCTGGTATATAATTACGAGGGTGCGGCCTGCCTGCCAAAAGGCTATGACACTGACGGAGTCTTCGACCTTATGGTGCAAACCAAGCCCTTGGAGGCTATTGAAAGTGCTGACAATGACCGGGCCGGTGAGGACTTCACCTACCTGTATAACTTACTGAAGGATTATCCGGGGGTGGAGGAGGTCTGTGCCTATTATGGTAGTGTGCCCTATACGGACGAATCCATGTTCGAGGGCTATGCTCCGCATGATGACTCGACGCATGTGGTGCAGTGCTACATCCGCTACGTCACTCCGTCCTACTTCAAGGTATTCCGCCTGCAGCCCCTGGCCGGGCAGTTGGACGAAGAACATTGGACACCGGCGGAGTTTCCCATGCCCGCCCTGATGAGTGCCGACCTGGTCGATTCGCTCTTCCACCTGTCCAACCGCGCGGATGCCGTGGGGCGTACCTGCTTTAATCCCTATTGGCTGAACAACAAAGAGAACCCCGTGACCAGCTACCGTGTGGCTGCCGTATTGCCCCGTCACAAGCTTAACGACTATGAGCGTTACGAGCCGTTCATCTACCTGCCCGTGTCGAAGGCCCTGTTCTGGCAGCACATCGCCCTGCGCGTTGCTCCCGGTCACGTGGCCGGTTTTGCCGAACGCTTCCGCCGCGACATGCAGCCCGTGTTCGACCGTGGCATCTTCGACCTGGACTATATCCGTCCTTATAGCGATATGAAGGCTGCTTATGACGTGCAACAAGGCACGGTGAACTACCTCAATACGGTGTATGGCGTGGCCGCTTTCTTTCTGTTCAACGTATTCCTTTGTGTGCTGGCCACCTTCTGGTACCGCACCCGCAAGCGCCGTTGCGAGATAGCCTTGCGCATGGCGATGGGCAGCAGCCGCGCACAGGTGATGCGTTATTTCCTGGCGGAGGGGATGGCCTTGTTGTTGCTGGCTGCCGTGCCTGCTGTGGTTGTCGCCTTCAATGTGCAGATGGCCGACCTGACGGTTCATACACTGGTGGATGTGTCGTGGGGAAGGTTTGCTGGATGTTTCCTGGGGGCGATGGCCTTGCTGGCGTGTATCATTGTCCTGGGCATCTGGTATCCCGCCCGCCGGGCGATGCTGGTACAGCCTGCCGAGGCGTTGCACGACGAGTGAGCGGACAGTCGGCGAAGTACATTCTTGTAGTTGGCGGACTGTCCGTCTGTAGTTGGCCGGGTGCAACCAAGCATTTGGCCAACTGTCCGTGTGTAATCGGCAACTTGTCGTCTGTAGTTGGGCAACTCGTTGTCTGTAGTTGGGCAACTTGCCGTCTGTAGTTGGGCAACTCGTCGTCTGTAGTTGGGCAACTCGCCGTCTGTAGTTGGGCAACTACAGAAAGTCAGTCGGCCGACTACCGGTGAAGAGTCGGGAGGTCATCCTATCTTTTTGCATCCGTTTACCTGGAAGAATTCGTCCAGCACAGTCCGATAGTTGCCGTGCAGGACGATGTGGTGATTGCCCAACGGGTTCTTCAGGAAATAGCCGGCGGGGGTGTCCATGAGGACGCGGACCTGGGTGCGGCACATATTTATATAATTGGTGTTCTCCGTCAGGGTGCCCGTGCTCAGGTAGTATTCGTCCAGGCACTCGCCGCCACACTTCACGAGGGTGACGTCTCCCGTGGGGGCGATGCCCTGGATGCCGATGCCCCGCTGTGTCTCGAAGTGGCTTCGGAGGATGAAGCGTTCCGTCTGCCGGAGGCCGATGGTGCAGTGGGAGAATACCACTTCGTTGGTGCGTGCGTTGATCATAGACGGATTGGCCATGAAGGATGGCCGGCCCGTCAGTACCTGTACGGCCAGCATGGTGAAGACGGACTGGAGGTCGCCTTCGCATCCGGCGATGATGCCCTCGTCGTTCAGCAGGGACAGGGCGAGGCAGCCCGTGGTGCCCGTCACGTCTATCAGGCGGAAGCAGCTGAGGGTGAGGGCGGCGAGATTCTCCTCGTCCACCACTTTGCGGATGGCGCGGTAGAGCCGCATGGCTTTGAGCATATCTTCGGGCGTGGCTTCGCGGCAGGCCAAGGCGCGGGAGGCCAGGTCGGCGCAAGCTTCGCCCACTTCCTCGTCCGTCACCGTGCGGTAGTTGTCGTAGATGCGTTCCAAGGGGATGTCTGTATATTCGATGCCCCAACGTTGTTTACACAACAGGTAATCCACGCTGCTGGCGATGAGCCACGACGAGGGCGTCCCCATCACGCCGATGCGCGAACCCCACAGCTTGCGTTGTGCCGTGAAGTTGCTGTGCAGCACGAAGATGCGTTTGATGATTTCTGTCAGTTCGCCATGCAGGATTTCCGTCTTGATGCCCCGTCCGTGCAGCCAGGCAGCTATCTCGAGGGCCGAGGCCAGCGAGTTTTGCATCCCGTCGGCCAAGAGGATGGTGGGGCGCGGCAGGTGGTCGAAGTGCTGAATGACTGTCCGCTCCACGCCGCCCGTGGCGATGAACACCAGGCTGAAATCGTCCGCCGTCAGGCGGTCCATATCCTTGTAATCAATGAAGTTGACAGTAAAATACTTCTCCAGTTCGGCCAGGAGCACTTCGTGGCATCCGAGCACGGTGGTCCGGTCGTGAAGCATGGAGGCGAAAGTTATAAGATTGACTATCATGGGAGTGATTCGTTTTTTTCGGTTTAGTGGCGTAAAGGTAGCCCTTTCGGCCGAGATCGCATAGCTTTTCTCGTTGATTTGCTTTAATAATTCTAAAAGCCCGCTAACGGGTTGGTACCCTATCCCCCCTTCTGCACCTCTTTCTCCCGCTTAAATCGTCTCTATAATTTTGCACACTTGCCGATATTGCTTACATTTGCACCTCAATTATTTGCTAAATAAACTAAAGCTAACAGACTATGCCTGCCATATCCGTTCGCGGGACAGAGATGCCCGCTTCGCCTATCCGCAAACTGGCTCCCTTGGCCGAAGCCGCCAAGCAACGCGGAGTACACGTGTATCACCTCAACATTGGCCAGCCCGACGTGCCCACGCCCCAGGTGGCTTTGGATGCCATCCGGAACATCGACCGGAAGGTCCTGGAGTATAGCCCCAGTCAGGGCTTCCGCAGTTATCGCGAGAAACTCACGGGGTATTACCGGAAATATAATATTCATCTTACGGCGGACGACATCATCATCACCGCCGGAGGCTCCGAGGCTGTGCTTTTCGCCTTCCTGGCGTGCCTGAATCCGGGCGACGAGATTATTGTGCCCGAACCTGCCTATGCCAACTATATGGCTTTTGCCATCTCTGCCGGTGCCACGATACGGACCATCGCTACGACCATTGAAGAGGGTTTTGCCCTGCCTAAGGTGGAGAAATTCGAGGAGCTGATTAACGAGCGTACCCGCGCCATCCTTATCTGCAACCCCAACAATCCCACAGGCTATCTTTACTCGCGTCGCGAGATGAACCAGATACGCGACCTGGTCAAGAAGTATGACCTCTTCCTTTTCTCCGACGAGGTGTATCGTGAGTTTATCTACACCGGCTCGCCCTATATCTCCGCCTGCCACCTGGAAGGCATCGAACAGAATGTGGTGCTCATAGATTCGGTGTCCAAACGTTACTCGGAATGCGGCATCCGCATCGGCGCCCTTATCACGAAGAATCCGGAGATCCGCCAGGCCGTGATGAAGTTCTGCCAGGCCCGGCTCAGTCCTCCGCTGATCGGGCAGATTGCTGCCGAGGCTTCGCTGGACGTGGACGATGAGTATATGCGCGATGTGTATGACGAATATGTGGAGCGTCGCAAGTGCCTGATTGACGGGCTGAACCGGATTGCCGGCGTTTACTCGCCCATTCCGATGGGGGCCTTCTATACGGTGGCCCGTCTCCCGGTGGATGATTCGGACAGATTTTGTGCCTGGTGTCTTTCGGATTTCCAGTATGAGGGCGAGACCATCTTCATGGCGCCGGCTTCCGGCTTCTACACCACGCCCGGCGCCGGGCGCGACGAGGTGCGCATCTCCTATACGCTGAAGAAGGAAGACCTGACGCGGGCGCTGGTCATACTCCAGAAAGCTTTGGAGGCTTATCCGGGGCGGACGAAGTAGACTCTCAACTCTCTGTGTGACAATGAGCCTTTCTCTTTTTCTTGCCCGGCGTCTTTATCGCGGGGAAGCGGGAGCGCGTCAAGCCTCCCGCCCGGCGGTGCTTATTGCCAAGACGGGCATAGCCGTGGGCCTGGCGGTGATGCTGGTGGCTGTGTCGGTGGTTGTGGGCTTCAAGGGCGAGGTGCGAGACAAAATCGTGGGTTTTGGCGGACATGTCCAAGTGACCAACCTGGCGCAGATGCAGCCCACTGAACCCTTGCCTGTCGGAGTGGACACCGACTTTGTGAACGAGCTGGACGCCCGGCCCGGAGTGGCGCATGTGCAACGTTTTTCTCTTAAGCCCGGCCTGGTGAAAACGGCTGATGACTTTCAGGGTATGGTACTGAAGGGTATTGGGCCGGAGTATGACACAAAGTTCTGGCGCCGGCACCTGACGGAGGGAGAGTGGCCGGACTTCAGCGACTCCCTTTCGTCGGGGCGTGTGGTCATCTCCCAAACTTTGGCAGACAAGTTGGACCTGAAGCTGGGTGACAAGCTCGATACCTATTATATAGAAGACGAAGTGCGTGTGCGTCGTCTGCTCGTGGCAGGCATTTATGAGACCCATTTCGCGGAGTATGACAATCTTTTTCTTTTTACCGACCTGCACACGGTGAACCGTCTGAACAGTTGGAAGCCTGACCAGGCCGGGGGGCTGGAGATTCTCTTGGAGGACTATGGTCGCCTGGAGGAGGCCGTGTGGGAGATAGGCACGCTCCTTGAGGGGCGGACGGATGCTTATGGCGACCGTTATGCCGTGCATAGCGTGGAGCAGCTCAATCCGGCACTCTTCGCCTGGCTGGACATCCTGGACGTGGATATCTGGGTGATACTGGTGCTGATGATGGGTGTGGCGGGCTTTACCATCATTTCCGGCTTGCTGATTCTCATCATTGAGCGCACGGCGATGATAGGTACGCTGAAGTCGCTGGGGGCAGACGACGGGTTGGTCCGGCGCATTTTCCTGTGGCTTTCTGTCCTCCTCATCGGGCGGGGGATGCTATGGGGGAATGTTATCGGCCTGAGCCTTTGCCTGGTGCAGTGGTGGACGGGGTTCTTTGCGCTGGATGCAGGGACCTACTACATGGATCGTGTGCCCGTCGCCTTTCATCCGTGGTATATCCTGGCATTGAACGTAGGGACGCTGCTGGTTTCGGTGCTGATGTTGGTAGGGCCCTCGCATCTGATTTCGCGCATCCGTCCTGCGGATTCGATGCGGTATGAGTAGCGGCATATTTCCAAGAATTGCTCGGTATGTCACTTTTTTGCATTATCTTTGCCTCCTGATTTTGTCAATAACATAGATATGGATAGTTTTAGCCAACTTATCAGATTACGCCGCAGCATGCGGCAATATACTAATGAGGAACTGACTCAGGAAGAAGTTGTCGCCCTGATGCGCGCAGCCCTGATGGCTCCTTCTTCGAAGCGTAGCAACCCTTGGCAGTTCGTCGTGGTGGACAACAAGGAACTTTTACGCCGCCTTTCTTCCTGCAAGGCGCAGGCTTCGCAGTTCATTGCCGATGCCGCCCTGGCCATCGTCGTGGCGGCTGATCCCCTGGCAAGCGATGTCTGGATAGAGGATTGTGCCATAGCCGCCTCCTATGTGCAGCTGCAAGCCGAAGATTTAGGGCTGGGTAGTTGCTGGGTGCAGGTGCGCGAGCGTTTCACGGCTTCGGGCCAGCCTTCCAATGACTATGTACACGAGGTCCTTGACCTGCCTCTTCCGTTGCAGGTGCTTTGCATCATTGCCGTGGGACATAAGGGAATGCAGCGCAAACCTTTCAACGAAGACCATCTCCAGTGGGAGAAAGTGCATCTGAATGCTTGGACGGAAGGAGGCGAGCAATGATGGCCAAGGCCCATAACAATAGTGATACGTATCGTGCCACTGCCGTTACCCTTATTCTCTTCGGTGTGCTTTATCTGGTGGATCGCATTGTCGGTTTTGCAAACGTGGGTTTGCCATGGGTGATGAACAAGGATAATTTCCTGTTATACACCGCCGTGGTCTTCCTGTTGCTGAAGCACGACAAGTCGGTGGGGTTGGTGCTTATCGGCCTGTGGATTGTGCTCAACTTCAATCTCATCACGGCCTTGGCTGGCTCCATGTCTGCCTATTTGCTGCCTTTGGCCTTGCTCGTGCTGGGGGCCATTCTCTATTTCATATCTACCCGCTAATCCCTTCTCATTGTGAAACGTAGCATAGAAGATACTTCCATCGTGATGGTGGGTGCCGGTAATCTGGCCACCCACCTGGCGAGAGCTTTCTATCGGAAAGGCTTTCGTATTTTGCAAGTTTATAGCCGTACTTCCGAGTCGGCTACCCGTTTGGCTCAGGAGGTAGAGGCCGATCCTGTCACCGATCTTGCTCAACTGGCTTCACGGGCCCGTCTTTATGTGGCTTCCCTGACCGATGAAGTCCTGCCGGGGCTTATTCCGCAGTTGACCCATGGCCGTGAAGAAGCTCTTTGGGTCCATACAGCGGGTAGCTTGCCTATGGAGTTGTGGGCAGGACATGCCCGGCGATATGGGGTGTTCTATCCGATGCAGACTTTCAGCAAGCAGCGCGAGGTGGACTTCGCAGGTATTCCTGTTTTCGTGGAAGGGTGTGATGCGGAAATTACCGATTTCTTGCGGGCTGTGGCGGCCGCCATCACGACGAAAGTCTATGAAGCCACGTCCGAGCAACGTCGTTACCTGCATTTGGGGGCCGTGTTGGCCTGCAATTTTACGAATCATCTGTATGCCTTGTCCTCAGAGCTGTTGTCGTCTCACGGCTTGCCCTTTGATGCCCTTTGGCCGTTGATAGATGAAACAGCCCGGAAGGTGCACGAATTGTCTCCCGATCAGGCACAGACGGGGCCTGCCGCACGGGGCGATCGTCACGTGATGGACGAGCATTTACGCCTCCTGGCCGACAATCCATATATGTCCGAAGTCTATAGGTTATTGTCGAGGGGCATCGAAATGAGAAAAGGGATTAATCCGTAAAAACGAAAAGAAGTCATACGTTCATTATGAGTACCATCAATTACGATCTCAGCCGTCTGCGCGCCTTGGTGTTCGATGTGGACGGCGTTTTGTCTGCTACAGTCATTCCCATGAGTTCTTCCGGCGAGCCCTTGCGCACCGTGAATATCAAGGACGGCTATGCCTTGCAATTGGCCGTGCGCCGCGGCCTGCATGTAGGCATTATCACCGGGGGGCGCACCGAGGCTGTCCGGCAGCGTTTCCTTTCCTTGGGTTTGGATCCGGCTGACATCTATTTGGGTTCGTCTCTCAAGGAGAAGGATTATTGTGATTTTCGTCAACGTCATGGCCTGACGGATGCCGAAATTGCTTTTATGGGCGATGATATCCCGGATCTTCCGGTGCTTCGTCTTTGCGGGTTGGCCTGTTGTCCTCATGATGCGGCTCCCGAAGTGAAACAAACGTGCCGGTACATTTCGTATGCGGATGGCGGCTATGGATGTGGTCGGGACCTTGTGGAGCAGACACTCAAGGCGCAAGGCCTCTGGCTTTCGGACGACAAGGCCTTCGGCTGGTAGAATGTCTAAGAATCTCTTCAATTTTCCTTCATTGCATATGCTTGACAATCTAAAGAACTACCGCATTGTCCTTGCGAGCAATTCGCCCCGCCGCAAGGAACTCCTGGCGGGTTTGGGGCTGGAGTATGTGACCCGTGTCCTGCCGGACGTGGACGAGTCGTTTCCCCCGGAACTGGAGGGAGGCGATATCCCGGCATACATCGCCCGCGAGAAGGCTGATTCCTATCGTCCGACTTTGGCTGAAGATGAACTGTTGATTACGGCAGATACTATTGTATGGTTGGACGGCGAGGTGTTGGGCAAGCCCGCAGACCGTGCCGATGCCTTGCGGATGTTGCGGAGATTATCCGGGCAGGCGCACGAGGTTTATACCGGGGTGTGCTTGACGACGACACGTTGGCAACGCTCGTTCACGTCCCGCACAGAGGTGCGCTTCTCGACGTTGGATGAAGAAGAAATCACGTGGTATGTGGACCATTACCGCCCCTTCGATAAAGCCGGGGCTTACGGCGTGCAGGAGTGGATTGGCTACGTGGGCGTGGAGCATATCGCCGGCAGTTACTACAACATCATGGGGCTGCCTGTGCAACGTCTTTACAGAGAGTTGAAAAAAGTGCCCGCCTGACGTACTTTCAGGCGGGCTATAGTAAGGGGGCTCAGAGAACCAGGTCCTTGATGAGTGGCAGGATGGCATCGTCGGCATCCAGTTCGATGAGTGCCTCCCGGTCGCGGTCAAAGGCCTGGCAGAATTCCTCATGGCTGCCATAGCAGGAGGCGGCCCGGCTATAGGTTTCGGCTGCGTGTGGCAGGTCATCGGATACGAGGTAGACATGGCCCAGGTTCAGCCAGTCGTCGCCTGTGCGGTTCGTCTCGGGGATGCGGTTATAGTAATCAAGCGCTTGCTCCCACTTGTTCAGCATCAGGGCGCTCCAGCCGATGCCCCTCCAGGCGCGCAGGCTGTTCTCCTCCTCCAGGTCTACGCGGAAGAAGCATTGCTGGGCTTCCTCATATTGCTGCAGAGCCAGCAGGCAGATGCCTTCATAATAGATTAGCGAGAGGTCGTTGGGCCGGACTTCCTGGGCACGCTGATATAGTTCAATGGCCTTTTCGTAGTCTCCCGACAAGCGTTGGCAGGTAGCGGCATGGCGTAGGGTCCACAGGCTGTCAGGCTTCAGCACGTCCGCTCTGTGGTAGGCTTCGATGGCTTGGCCATATTCTTTCTGTTTCTGGTAGCAGAGTCCCAATCGTTGGAACAATTCGGCATCCGGGTCTTCAAAATAGCTCAGTATCTGGTAGATTTCAGCCGCTTGGGACCATTTCTCCTGGCTGAAATAGAGGTCGGCGAGGCCGCGCATCAGTTCGGGCTTCTGCAGCAGGTTTCTCGTGGCAGGGGCATCATAGGGGCTCATCGGTTCCTTGAAAGGATCGTTGAACTCCGTCCTGCGCCGGAAGAGCTTGAAGAAGCGGTAGAGGTCGTGGATATACTGGTTGCTGACGATTTCCGGGTTGATGGCATGGTTCTGCAGATTTCCCAGTTGCCCGGAGTTCTCAGGTATGTCGGAAAACTGCTGGTTCAGTTGTTTCAGCATCAGGTCCCGCTTGCCGGAAGGCAGGTTGCCGAGCATGAGCAGCATGGAATACTTATCGCTGTTGCAGACGAAACCCGTTTCGAGGAAAGGGCGCAACGCCGGGCCCGGACCGTCCAGTTGCTCCAGCACTTTGCAGACGGCGGAGTGTCTGGGGTCAAACGGCCAGAACCAATTGGGCATGTCCCGGAAGAAGGGATATCCTTTCAAGTGCTCGAATGTGCTCATGTAGACATCATTTCCTTTCAGCTGCAGGTCGGTTATTTCCTTCAGTTTGTCGTTCAGCCCCGTATTTTCAAAGGTTTTGTCCCAGTCGGGGTTGAAGTCTTCGTCTTCCTCTTCCAGATTGAGGCTGAGGCGCCGGAAGAGGTCTTTGTTCTGGATGACGGTGGGTATGATTTCCTCCTGCATCTTGCGTTTTATGCGGTCTGTCTCGCAACTGCGGTGCAGCTGTATGACCACGGTATTCATGCGTTCGCCCAAGTCCCGTTCCCGGTCGTAGGATTGGATGAGGTTCATGAGTTCAGGATAGTCATCCACCCGTTTGCCCCAGTGCAGCAAAGCCATGGTAAGTCCTACGAGGGCCCGTTCGCGCGGCTCGGTGTCGGGCAGGTCTGTGGCCAGGAGCAACCAATGGATTTTGGCCGGGTCGAAGATTTCCAGTTGATTCATGCCCACCGCACTGACCATGAGGCAGAGGGCGGGCAGGGGAGCGGCGCCCGTTTCGAGCCATAGGAGTGCCTGCTTGGTGTCTTCGGCTGTCCAGTATTCTCCGGTCCAGACGTCCAGGAAGAGCTGGTTTACGTTGGTTTCGAAGTTTTGCCGGAGGTCGTCGGGGATAGGGGCGTCGGCGGGCGCCAGCTGGTGGAGGGCGATGGTATCATGGATGTCCTGCAGAATCCTCAGTCTTCCTTCCATCGAGGGCGGTTGCTGCTGGAGGTGGGCATAGCTCCGGCGGACTTCGTGGTAGTAGCGGGGCGATACCTTGTCCAGGGCGAGGATGCGGGCGCGGTAGGCTATTTCCTTCTCCTCTGCGTTGAGCCGCCTGTAGAGGTCGAGCCGCCCGGGGTCGTCGAAGCCCTGGCGCAGGTAGTCCAGCATATACTTATAGGACATGCTGTTCTGTTCTTGCCGGTTCTGCAGGTTCCAGTCGCCGGTTTGGGCAATCAGTGCTTCGGTTTGCGCCTGTGCTTCCTTCAGGCGATGTTGGTACAGCAGGGTTTGGATACTCTGGTGGAGTTTGTTGATGTCAGCTTCGTTCATGGGTGATTGTCGGGATTGGGGGGGGTGAAAAAAAAACAGGGTTAGAAGCGGACCTGTACTTGCGTCTGAAGCAGGTTGGAGGCTTCGCGCAGGTGCGGGTCGCGGTACGTATATTGCAATTGCAGGCGGCATTTGGGGTAGAACCACCATTGTGCGCCGATGACGTAGTTGGCCTGCCAGTCCTTTAGGGCTTTGTGGCGGTTGAAGTAGTCTACGGCCGCTATCACGTCGATTTTGGGGCATACGTGTACGGATGCCACGGCATAGTAACCATCGCTCCGCACGTTGCCGTCCTTGCCGTGCAGATATTCCGTGCGGATGTCGACGGGGCGGAACTTGAGCATGGCTCCTGCCGACCACCGGTTGCGGGTATAGTTGTCGCCCACCTGTATGTCGGGGTTGATGGCCGAGGTGCCTACTGCATGTCCGGTACCTTTCACGAACGTGCCTCCGATGGCCAGCCAGCCGGTAGGGTTGGCGATGAGCGTGCCCACGATGTCCTTCTGGTTGTTGCCGTCCTTCTTGTTGATGCCCTGTCCGTTCATGACGGCCAGTTTGTAGTTGAACAGCTTGTCGAAGAGGTCTCCGTAAACCATCAGTCCGATGTCTCTGCCCGCGTTTCCTCCATACAGGGGGTCGCTGCTGTCGTATCCGGTCAGGTAGTTCGTGGCTTGGGAGTAGACGTTGATCAGCTCCGTGTTGCAGGGCGACATGGGGTTTTCAAAGGTGAACATGGTCTTGAATTCGCCCAGGCGGACGGACAATTCGGGCATGAACTTGTATTCCGTGTAGACCTCCAGTATGCGGCTGGTATTGGCGAAGTTGTATGAGAAGTAGACGGACCAGCGGTCGGTCACCTTGCCCCGGAGCATGAGGATGGCCCGTTTTACCTCGAAGGTATTGGCCTTGGCTCCCTCGGTGTCGTCGTAGGTATAGGCCAGTTGGGAGTAGCCCTCCACGGTCAGTCTTTCTTTCAGGGTGTTCATGACCTTGTCCGCGGTCTTTTCCTGGGCGCCCAGAAAGCCCGCGACGGACAGGAGCAATAAGCATGTAGTCAGTTTTTTCTTCATGAAAAATGGTGATGCAAAAACAAAGGCAATCCAGACATGATCGCCAGATTGCCTTTGGATTAAGTGTTGTCAATATTTATTCGTTGATGGCTGCGATACCCGGCAGGATTTTGCCTTCGATGGCTTCCAGCAGGGCGCCTCCGCCCGTGGAGACATAGGATACGCCGCTTGCCAGGCCGAACTTGTTGACGCAAGCCACGGAGTCGCCTCCGCCTACCAGCGAGAAGGCGCCGTTCTTGGTGGCCTCTACGATGGCTTCGCCTACGGCGCGTGAGCCGTGTGTGAAGTTGTCGAACTCGAACACGCCCGTCGGGCCGTTCCACAGGATGGTCTTGGAGCTCTTGATGACGTTGGCGAAGATTTCCTCCGTCTTCGGGCCTATGTCGAGGCCTTCCCAGCCGTCGGGGATTTCATTGACGTTGCAGAACTGCGTGTTGGCTTCGTTCGAGAAGGAGTCGGCGATCTTGGCGTCTACGGCCAGTACCATGTTCACGCCCTTGTCCTTGGCTTTCTTGAGCAGGTCGAGGGCCAGGTCCAGCTTGTCGTCCTCGCAGATGGAGAGGCCCACGCGGCCGCCCAGGGCCTTGGTGAAGGTGTACGTCATGCCGCCGGCGATGATGAGGTTGTCCACCTTGTTGAGCAGGTTCTCGATGATTTCGATCTTGGAGGAAACCTTCGAGCCGCCCATGATGGCGGTGAACGGGCGGTGTATGTCATTCAGCACCTTGTCTACGGCTTTCACTTCCTTTTCCATCAGGTAGCCGAACATCTTGTGGTCCTTGTCGAAGTATTTGGCGATGAGGGCCGTGGAGGCGTGTGCGCGGTGGGCCGTTCCGAAGGCGTCGTTCACGTAGCAGTCCGCATACGAGGCCAGCTTCTTGGTGAATTCCTTTTGGCTTTCCTTGACGGCTTTCTTGGCGGCTGCCTTTTCCTCATCCGTGGCGTCGTCGGCCAGGCCGCGGGGTTTGCCTTCTTCCTCGGCATAGAAGCGGAGGTTCTCCAGCAGGAGGACTTCACCGGGCTTCAGGGCAGCGGCCTTGACGGCGGCTTCCTCGCCCATGCAGTCGTTGGCGAATTGCACGTCCACGCCCAGCAGTTCGTCCAGGTGCTTCAGGATGTGCTTCAGGGAGAATTTTTCGGTCACGCCTTTCGGGCGGCCCAGGTGGGAACCGATGATGATGCTGCCTCCGTCGGCCAGGATTTTCTTCAGCGTGGGGAGGGCGGCGCGCATACGGGTATCATCTGTGATGTGGAAGTTCTCGTCCAGAGGCACATTGAAGTCTACACGGACGAATGCCTTTTTACCGGCAAAGTTGAATTGATCAATTGTCATAACTTTATGTTTTTAGATTAAAAGTGTAACTTTCGTTTCCAGTTTATCTTTCGTTGCCGCAAAGTTAGCATTTATTTTCTTTTGGCCATATAAAAAAATCTTATTTTATTTTCTTTCTCCGCCTTTTTGTGGAGGAGTCATTCTTCAGACGCGGATGACGCGGATTCATTTTTCCTTATGGACTGGTTGCCCGTTATCAGAGATGATAAATCCGCGTCATCTGCGTCATCTGCGTCTGGAGGATTAAATTCCTGTTTATCATATAGACTGCTTGTCAGCATCTCCTTCGTTCCTGCGGCAGAAATACCGGCAGAAGGGGCGTAGCCCGCACTCTCCGCACCGGGGGGCGCGGGCCTGGCAGGTGTATCGTCCGTGCAGGATGAGCCAGTGGTGGGCGATGGGGATGTCGGCTTCGGGGATGTGCTTCACCAGTTCCTTCTCGACGCTCAGGGGGGTGGTGCACCGGGCGGGGACCAGTCCCAGCCGGTGGCTGACGCGGAACACGTGGGTGTCTACCGCCATCGCGGCTTTGTGGAAGGCCACGGACTGGATGACGTTGGCCGTCTTGCGCCCCACGCCGGGGAGTTTCAGCAGGTCGTCCATCCGGTCGGGCACCTGCCCGCCGAAGTCGGACAGGAGGCGGGCGGCCATGCCCACCAGGTGGCGCGCCTTGTTGTTCGGGTAGGACACGCTGCGGATGTACGCGAAGACGGCTTCGGGCGTGGCCTCGGCCAGCGCCCGGGGCGTGGGGAAGGCGCGGAAGAGGGCGGGGGTCACCTGGTTGACCCGCTTGTCTGTGCATTGGGCGGAGAGGATGACGGCCACCAGCAGTTGGAAGGGGTTGTCGTAGTGCAGTTCCGTTTCCGCCACGGGGACGTGCTCGCGGAACCAGGCCAGGATGCGTTCGTATCGTTCTTTTCTTCTCATCTCAGTTTATGCTTATGATAGTGGGGGGATACCTTCAGGTGGAAGTAGAGGGCGGAAACGAGGGTGAGGCACGCGCCGCAGAGGTAGGCCCGGCCGAAGCTGCTGATGTCGGCGATGTATCCGCCCGCCAGCATGCCGATGCCGATGCCCGCGTCCCACGAGGTCAGGTAGGTCGAGGTAGCCGTGCCGCGCTGCTTGTTGGGCGCCAGGTTGACGAAGAGGGTGTTGTAGGCCGGGAACATGATGCCGAAGCCCACCCCCAGCGCCAGGGCGACGGCGAAGAACAGCGTGCCGCAGAAGGCCGCGTCCCACCGGATGATGCGGGCGCATCCCGCCAGCAGGAAGAAGCTGGCGATGACCAGGTACAGCCCCGCGCCGATGACCTGCGTGATTTTCCCGCGGTCCACCCACCGCCCCGCGAACAGCCGCGATACGGCCATCCCCGCGGCCATGAACGTGAAGAAGAACCCCGTGGATACGTCCAGCCCGATTTGCCGCGCGTACATCGCCACGTAGTTCGTGGTCATCCCGTAGGGGATGGAGAGCAGCAGCAGGCTCAGTCCCGCGGGCAGCCCCTTGAGCAGGATGAAGCGGTCCAGCGAGACCGGGTCGCGCCGCACGGGGGGCTTGTAGGGCGTCTTCACCAGCGAGGCGCACAGCATCCCCAGCAGGCACGAGCCGAGCGAGGTGCAGAAGATGACGGGGTAGCCCGTGCCCGCGTCGTGCAGGAACAGTCCCGCCATCGGCCCCACGGACATGGCCGTGTTGTTGGCCAGCCCGTAGTAGCCCAGTCCCTCGCCCCGGCGCGAGGAGGGCATGATGTCGATGACGATGGTGTTGCCCCCGACGGTCACCGTGCCGAAGGCCAGCCCGTGGGCCACGCGCAGCGCGATGAACAGCGTCAGCGTCCCCGCCACGAGGTAGCCCCCGAAGACGGCCGTGA
This sequence comes from Candidatus Bacteroides intestinavium, assembly GCA_019118325.1. Classification (GTDB taxonomy): domain Bacteria; phylum Bacteroidota; class Bacteroidia; order Bacteroidales; family Bacteroidaceae; genus Bacteroides; species Bacteroides intestinavium. The sequence continues at coordinate 1,675 of DWZE01000035.1, read as the reverse complement.
ACACGAAGTAGGCCAGCAGGTACAGCGGCTTGCGGGCGAACGTGTCCAGCAGGTAGCCCGAGAAGGGGCGGACGCACAGCGCGGCGACGGTGTAGCAGGACAGGACGAGGCCGATGGTGGCCTTGTCCGCCCCGAACGCCTCGTCCAGGTAGAAGGGCAGCACGGGCATCATCAGCCAGAATCCGAAGTACAGCAGGAAGTTGGCCGCCAGGATGAAGCAGTAACCGGGGGTGACGAGCTGGTCCTTCATCCTTCCGCCTCCGTTAGTATGCCGCCTCGAACTCGCGCAGGAAGCGCGTGTCGTTTTCCGAGAACATGCGCAGGTCCTTCACCTGGTACTTCAGGTTCGTGATGCGCTCGATGCCCATGCCCAGCGCGTAGCCGCTATACGTCTGGCTGTCTATGCCGCAGGCGTCCAGCACGTGGGGGTCCACCATGCCGCAGCCCAGGATTTCCACCCATCCCGTGTGCTTGCAGAAGGGGCATCCCTTGCCGCCGCAGATGTTGCAGCTGATGTCCATCTCGGCGCTCGGCTCGGTGAAGGGGAAGTAGGAGGGGCGCAGGCGGATTTTCGTGTCGCTGCCGAACATCTCCTGGGCGAAGAGCAGGAGCACCTGTTTCAGGTCGGTGAAGGACACACCTTTATCTATATACAGCCCCTCCACCTGGTGGAAGAAGCAGTGCGCGCGGTAGCTGATGGCCTCGTTGCGGTAGACGCGCCCCGGGCAGATGATGCGGATGGGGGGCTGGGCGTGCTCCATGGCGCGCACCTGCACGCTGCTGGTGTGCGAGCGCAGGATGATGTTCTTCGTCACGTCGCCCGCCGCGTTGACGTCCACGAAGAAGGTGTCCTGCATGTCGCGCGCGGGGTGGTCGGCGGCGAAGTTGAGTTTCGTGTAGACGTGCAGGTCGTCCTCCACCTCGGGCCCGTCCGCGATGTTGAACCCCATGCGGGCGAAGATGTCGATGATTTCGTTGCGGACGATGCTCAGCGGGTGGCGCGTGCCCAGCCCCACGGGGTAGGCCGTGCGCGTCAGGTCCAGGTCGTCCACGCCCGTGTCCCGGCATTCGAACTGTTCGCGCAGGGCGGCGATTTTCTCCTGGGCCTTGGTCTTCAGCTCGTTCAGGCGCATGCCCACGGCCTTCTTCTGGTCGGCGGGGACGTTGCGGAAGTCGGCCATCAGTTCGTTGACGGCGCCCTTCTTGCTGAGGTATTTGATACGCAGGGCCTCCAGCTCGTCGGCATGGGAGGCTTGCAGGTTTTCCACTTCCTGCAGCAGTTGTTCGATTTTCTCTATCATACTCTTATATTCCGTAGTTTTTTTATTGTATCCGTTGTCTTATGGCGCTGCAAAGATACGAGTTTCTCTTAAAAACAGGATAGCAAACGGGGCAAAAAAAACGCCCGTCCTCCCTGTCCCTGCGCGCGGCGGGGAGGGGGGACGGGCCGCGTCAGCCGATGCAGCTGGCCACGCCGAAGGCGGTGGCGATGGCGCTCAGGACGCTGAGCAGCGTCTGCAGGATGAATTTCCAGGTCTCTTTCTTTTTCATGGTGCTTGGGGTTTAGGGGTTAAAATTCTGTTTTTTTGGGAACGCAAATTACGCAAATTTTTTAGACGCGGATGACGCGGATTTTAAATTTTACATCAGATACAATAATAGTCCGTTAAGAATT
>DWZE01000034.1 GCA_019118325.1 Candidatus Bacteroides intestinavium | reverse complement strand
ATAGCAGAAAAGGAAGAGGCAGCCAAAAAACGGATAATAGTATCCAAAAACGGGAAAATATGTTAAACTGAAGCTGATATTATAATGAGAGGGGAAGAAAACTATGAGCGTGAAAAGAGTTTTTGTAATTGTACTGGACAGCTACGGCATCGGCTGGCTGCCGGATGCGGATAAATTCGGCGATGTGGGGGCCAATACACTGGCTACCATTGTGAAATCGGAAAAATACGATACCCCCAATATGAAAAAGATGGGGCTGTTTAATATCGACGGCGTTGCCTGCGGGGAGGGTGTGGAAAATCCCATCGGTTCCTACGGACGTATGGCGGAGGCTTCCATGGGGAAGGATACCACCATCGGACACTGGGAGATTGCGGGAATGATTTCCCCTAATCCTCTGCCCACCTATCCGGACGGGTTCCCCCAGGAAGTGCTGGCTCCTTTCTCCGAGCAGACCGGAAGAGGCGTGCTCTGCAATAAGCCCTACTCCGGCACGGATGTAATCCGGGATTACGGCGAGGAGCATCTGCGGACGGGGAACCTGATCGTGTATACATCGGCTGATTCCGTATTCCAGATTGCGGCCCATGAGGAACTGGTTCCGCTGGAGGAGCTGTACCGGGACTGCCGGATTGCCAGAGAGATTCTGCAGGGAAAACACGGAGTGGGCCGGGTGATCGCCAGACCCTTTGTGGGAACCTGCGCGGCAGACTTTACCAGGACAAGAAACCGTCATGATTTTTCACTGATACCGCCCAGGAAAACTATGATGGTGAGCTTAAAATATAATAAACTATATATGCTTGGAGGACGTGACGTTTGTTTGGGTTAATTGAGATTTGAGATAATTGAGATTTGAGGCGCGGGGTATACCCGCTATGCCGGCCTATTTTCAGGCACGTCTATGCTTTACGCGTGATGAATGTGTGCATTTGGGTCGTGGTAGCAGATTTCTCCTCCGGGGAGTGCAACCTCCCCCGGAGGAGGGGAATTGAGTTACCTACCCTGCATCTGATGTGAAAATGCACAATTTTATCCCGCGCGTAGTATAATTAAAACGGGGCTTCCTGGGCCATGAAAAGGAAGTCCCGTTTTCTCTTTTGTATTCCTTTGGATTTTCTTACATTTGCAGGAACTAAATTAACCTCTCTATTATGGCCAAACAAGAAATTACCTGCGAGGATATCCTGAAAGAGCTGAAGGCCAAGCATTATGCCCCCATCTATTACCTGATGGGCGAAGAGCCTTATTACATAGATGCCATAGCCGACTACATAGCCGAACACGTCCTGAGCGAAACGGAAAAGGAGTTCAATCAAACTATCGTCTATGGTGCGGACGTGGACATAGCCACCATTATCAATGCCGCCAAACGCTATCCGATGATGTCCGAACATCAGGTGGTTATTGTAAAAGAGGCACAAGCACTCCGAGGATTAGAAGAACTTTCGTATTACCTTCAGAAGCCTCAGCCATCCACCATCCTGGTGTTTTGCCACAAGCATGGCGCATTGGATCGGCGTAAGAAACTGGCGGCCGAGATAGAGAAGAAAGGCATCCTTTTCGAGTCCAAAAAGCTGAAGGAGGGCCAACTTCCGGCTTTCATAACTTCTTACATGAAGCGCCGCGGACTGGATATGGAGCCTAAGGCAACCTCGATGTTAGCCGACTTCGTAGGTACCGACCTGAGCCGTCTGACCGGAGAGATGGAAAAGCTCATCATCACGCTTCCAAAAAATCAGACACGAATAACCCCCGAACAGATAGAGCGCAATATTGGCATCAGCAAAGATTACAATAACTTTGAACTCCGCGCCGCATTGGTCGAGAAAGATGTGCTGAAAGCCAACCGCATCGTGAAATATTTTGAAGAAAATCCGAAAACGAATCCCATCCAGATGACTTTATCTTTACTCTTCGGCTTCTTCTCCAACCTGATGCTGGCCTATTATGCACCTGAGAAATCGGAGCAAGGCATCGCCACTTTTCTCGGCTTGAAGAGTGCTTGGCAAGCCCGCGAATATATGAACGCGATGCGTCGATATAGCGGCGTGAAGACAATGCATATCATTCATGAAATCCGGTATGCTGATGCTGCTTCGAAAGGCGTACGCAACTCCTCAGCCAGTAACGGAGATATCCTTCGGGAACTTGTATTCAAGATTCTGCATTAGAGATATTTTCGCACAATATTTCTCTTTTTTAAAACGCCTGAGAATCGCATAATCCGGAGCAAAGCAAGGGCCGGCCGGAAATAGACGATTCTCAGGCGTTGCGTTTTTCTTAGGACAGAGCAGAAAAGTACGCCTCAGTATCTACATGCTTTACCGATGTTTTTAGGCAAAAAAAGTCAGCTTTTATATTCGTCCTGATTTCTCTGATTTTTGCTTGGCGACTTTCCAGGTGATTAGCGGTTTATCCACATCAGTGTGTACTAACCGAATTGCTGATATCTGTCATTGCCAAGATGCGTAAACTTATAAATCCTGTGAGGCACTTTAATCTTGTTATATTTTAGCATTTACAATCGGATATTTCATTTTTCCAAGTATACTAATTACGTCTGAAAGAATAGGGTTTACACTTGTAAATCACAACTATTCATGCAGATAATCAATAAGATACGCATGTAAAGGACACCATTTTTAATCACAAATCAAACATCTATAACTACTTATTTGTCATATCCATAACTTATTTATATCAAGACATAAATGAAGTACAACGTAAAAAAGGCATATACATCTGTGAATATACGGTTTAATAATATAGATTTTATCAAATATACTACTGTGTATCACTATATTGCATAGATTTAATAAAGTTCATATTACGAATGTAAAGCGACAGTTTTCAGTGCAAATGATACATGTGTAATCACTTGTAGATACAAGTGTACACTGTTAAATGTACAACTGTTATTTGCATAAGTAAATATAATATTATACTTTTGTAATCTCTAAACAGACAACATTTGTAGATGTAAATTGACCTTATGGAGGAGATAAAAGACAGATTTAAAATGATTATGGATCGGGAAAAGCTCACGGCCGGGGCTTTCGCCGAAAGCATTGGTGCTTCACAAGCCACTATCTCGCACATTTTGAGCGGAAGAAACAAGCCAAGCGTTGAATTAGTGCTACGCGTACATCAACGCTATGAAGATATCAATCTGGAATGGCTGCTCGCCGGGAAAGGTATGATGAGCAACAGCTCTGACGAAGCATCGCCAGCCCTTGCAGTTCCCCAACAGGACTATCCGCTATTCGCCGAGAATGCGATAAATCCGTCCGGAATATCGGATAATGCGGAAAATCGCAAGGAAATGCCGCCAGAAAGGAACCAAAATGCGCCTAAAGAAATTGTAAAACAAGAAATTATATACAAGGAAAGACCTCCCAGGAAAATCACCGAAATACGCATTTTCTTCGATGACAATACGTATGAAACCTTCAAACCTTCAAATTGAGCGGACAAAGCCGGCTGATTAAGCAAAATTGGCGTATCTTTGCACTAAGAAAACCGATTAATGTGTGTATATATGAAGAAATACATCTTAGACTTGGCTGTGACTGAGAATATTCGGTTGCATGACCATTATGTATTGCTGAAGCTGACCTCGAAGGAAACGCTTCCCGAAATGCTTCCCGGCCAGTTTGCGGAAATTCGCGTGGATGGATCGCCTACCACCTTCCTGCGTCGGCCGATTTCCATCAATTATGTGGATAGAGAGAAAAATGAGGTATGGTTCCTCATACAGCTTGTAGGGGATGGTACGAGGCGCTTGGGAGAGGCAAAAACGGGCGACTTGATCAACGTGGTGCTTCCTTTGGGAAATGGCTTCACAATGCCCCGCAAAGCCTCGGACAAAGTTCTGCTGATAGGCGGAGGCGTAGGCACGGCCCCCATGCTCTATTTGGGAGAGCAGCTGGCCAAGAGTGGTAGCCGTCCCACCTTCTTATTGGGGGCACGCAGTGCCGGAGACTTGCTTCAATTAGAACAATTTGCCCAATACGGTGAAGTATATATTACTACCGAAGACGGTAGCCGGGGGGAGCGGGGCTACGTTACCCAACACTCCATATTGGCCCGGGAAAGTTTTGAAAAAATTTATACGTGCGGTCCTAAGCCCATGATGATGGCAGTAGCGAAATATGCCAAGAGTAAAGGTGTGGATTGCGAAGTATCCCTGGAAAACAAGATGGCTTGTGGCGTAGGCGCGTGCCTATGTTGTGTGGAAAACACTGACGAAGGTCATCTGTGTGTGTGCAAAGAAGGTCCTGTATTCAATATAAACAAGTTGTTATGGCAGATTTAAGTGTAAACATAGGTGAATTACAAATGAAAAACCCCGTGATGACTGCATCCGGGACATTTGGTTATGGCGAAGAATTCGCTGACTTCATCGATATTGCGCGAATAGGCGGTATCATTGTAAAGGGAACTACCCTTCACAAGCGTGAAGGAAATCCTTATCCCCGTATGGCGGAAACTCCTTCAGGAATGTTAAATGCTGTAGGCCTGCAAAATAAAGGTGTTCACTACTTTGTGGAGCATATCTATCCCCGCATCAAGGATATTCAGACTAATATGATTGTGAATGTATCCGGATCCGCCATCGAAGATTACGTGGAAACGGCTTCCATCATCAATGAACTTGTCAATATTCCTGCCATTGAACTAAACATCTCTTGCCCCAACGTGAAGCAAGGGGGAATGGCCTTTGGCGTCACCGCACGAGGAGCAGAAGAAGTGGTCAGTGCTGTTCGTAAGGTCTATAAGAAGACGCTCATCGTGAAATTATCCCCCAACGTGACAGATATCACAGAAATTGCCCGGGCGGCCGAAGCAGGTGGAGCGGACAGTGTCTCACTGATTAACACGTTATTAGGTATGGCCATCGATGCCGAACGAAGACGTCCGCTGCTCTCTACGGTGACGGGAGGTATGTCTGGTGCGGCCGTGAAGCCCATAGCCCTGCGCATGGTATGGCAGGTGGCCAAATCGGTAAAAATCCCTGTCATCGGATTAGGGGGCATCATGAATGCACGCGATGCAGTGGAATTTCTATTGGCAGGCGCTACGGCCATCCAGATAGGTACTGCCAATTTCATAGATCCAACCATTACCCTGAAGGTAACCGAGGGCATTAATGACTATCTGGACAGGCATGGATATAAGTCGGTATACGAGATTATCGGTGCGCTTGAGGTGTGATGTCTGACGGGAAACGGGCATTCGCATCTATCTAAAATAAAAATGGACACTCTATTCCGGAGTGTCCTTTCTTTTTGTTTACAATGGTCCTTTCATTCATCCAACAGGTCGGGACGCAGGCGTCGGGTACGCTCCAAGGATTGCTGAAGCTCCCATTCCTTGATTCTTGCCTCGTGTCCGGAAAGTAAAATTTCAGGAACTTTCCAGCCTTTGTAATCCGCTGGGCGCGTATAGACAGGAGCTGCCAGGAGATTGTCTTGAAAAGAATCAGAAAGAGCGGATTGTTCATCGGAGATAACACCAGGAATAATTCTTACAATTGCATCGGAGATAACAGCTGCGGCCAGCTCGCCTCCAGTCAGTACATAATCACCGATGCTGATCTCCTTGGTGATAAAATGTTCGCGGATGCGATAGTCAATGCCCTTGAAATGCCCGCACAAGATGATAAGGTTTTGAGCGAGGGATAATGTGTTTGCCATAGGCTGGGAGAACTGCTCGCCATCGGGAGTGGTGAAGATGACTTCATCGTATTCGCGTTCGGCCTTGAGGGCATTGATGCAATTCTCAATGGGCTCGATCTTCATGACCATGCCCGCGAATCCGCCGAAAGGATAATCGTCTACGCGCCGATGCTTGTCCCGGGTATAATCGCGCAGGTTGTGGATGTGTATCTCGGCCAGCCCTTTGTTTTGAGCACGCTTCATGATGGAGCAGTTGAAGAAGCCTTCCAGCATTTCGGGAAGGACGGTGATGATGTCGATGCGCATATGCTATATTTATAATTTTGGGCGCAAAAATACGAATATTCGGGGAGAAACGCGTACATTTGCAGCAAAACGAAAAGAACGATGGATGTAAAAGAACGAATCGATCGGTTGCGGGCAGAGTTGCACCGCCATAATTATAATTACTATGTACTGAACACGCCGGAAATATCGGACAAGGAATTTGACGACCTTATGCGCGAGCTCCAAGACCTGGAAACGGCGTACCCCGAGTATATGGACGAAAACTCGCCCACCATGCGCGTGGGGAGCGACCTGAACAAGAACTTTACGCAAGTAGAGCACAGATATCCGATGCTTTCTTTAGGCAACACCTATTCGGAAAGTGAAGTGGCGGATTTCTACGAACGTGTCCGGAAGGGACTTGAAGGGGAGGACTTCGAGATTTGTTGCGAGTTGAAATACGACGGCACCTCCATCTCCCTGACCTATGAGAATGGCAAGCTGGTGCAGGCCGTAACCCGTGGAGACGGAGTAAAAGGCGATGTAGTGACGGACAACGTGAAGACCATCCGCACCATTCCCTTGGTGCTGCACGGCGATTATCCCCGCTTGTTTGAGATCCGGGGTGAGATCCTGATGCCTTGGGAATCGTTCGAGAGGTTGAATCGGGAGCGTGAGGCACGCGAAGAGCCCCTCTTTGCCAATCCGCGCAATGCCGCTTCGGGCACACTGAAGTCTCAAAATTCGTCCGTAGTGGCCGCACGCAAACTGGATGCCTATCTCTATTATCTACTGGGCGAAGACTTGCCCGGAGACGGGCATTATGAAAACCTGCAAGTGGCCCGCACATGGGGATTCAAGATTTCGGAGCATATGAAAAAGGCACATACCTTGCAGGAAATCTATGATTATATTAAATATTGGGATACTGAACGCAAGAATCTGCCCGTGGCCACGGACGGTATCGTACTGAAGGTGAACAGTCTTCGCCAGCAACGTGCTTTAGGCTACACAGCCAAGTCGCCTCGGTGGGCCATCGCTTATAAATTCCAGGCTGAACGTGCACGGACGCGCTTAAATGAAGTGACTTATCAAGTGGGACGCACGGGAGCCATCACGCCGGTGGCCAATCTCACCCCCGTACAGCTCTCCGGTACCGTTGTCCGACGCGCTTCCCTACACAATGCCGACATCATCGAAGGTCTTGACCTGCACATCGGCGACATGGTCTACGTGGAAAAAGGCGGGGAAATCATCCCCAAAATCACGGGAGTAGATACGGCTGCACGCGACGAATCGTTGGGTGAAAAGGTTCATTTTATTACCCGTTGCCCCGAGTGTGGCACTCCATTAGTGCGCTACGAAGGCGAGGCTGCGCATTATTGTCCTAACGAGACTGCCTGCCCTCCTCAAATCAAGGGCAAAATAGAGCATTTTATCAGTCGCCGTGCGATGAATATCGACGGGCTGGGGCCAGAGACCGTAGATTTATTCTATCAACAAGGCCTCATACAAGATGTTTCCGACCTTTACAGGCTCCGGGTGGAAGACATAAAGGGCTTGGACAGAATGGGGCTTAAAACGGCCGAAAATATTATTAAAGGCATCGATGCCAGCCGAGCTGTACCTTTTGAGCGCGTGCTTTTCGCCTTGGGCATCCGTTTTGTAGGCGAGACCGTGGCGAAAAAACTGGCTCGGGCCTTTGCCGACATCAAAGCCTTGCGTCAAGCGGATATGAAGACCCTGACGGATGTGGATGAAATTGGTGAAAAGATAGCTCAAAGCATTGTTACCTACTTTGCTAATCCTCAAAACTGCGCTTTGATAGAGCGTTTGGAAGAGGCCGGCCTCCAATTTCGACGCACGGAAGAGGAAATGGCCGGACATACCGACCGTCTGGAGGGACAGAGCATCGTCATCAGTGGCGTCTTTACCCGCCATTCGCGTGACGAATACAAGACCCTCATTGAGAAACACGGAGGAAAGAATGTGGGCAGCATTTCGTCCAAGACCACTTTTATACTGGCGGGTGAGAACATGGGGCCGGCCAAGCTGGAAAAGGCCCGAAAACTAAACATCCGCATCGTGAATGAAGATGAATTTCTGCAAATGATTGACGAAACGTAAGCAGATTTAGTTTTTTTCTGACAGGGAAAGACGAGTGAAACGAAAAATATCGTATTTTTGCGAACGATTTTACCTGTAAAGGGGATTTTAGTTTAGCGATTAGGGTTAAGTGATGAATGATTGGTGCATTGCCATTGAATGTCTTGCTAATCACAATTGCTAAACCCTGATTCACTAGTAAATTATCATTCAACCAATTATGATACGAACCCGACTGAGAGGCATGGGAGTGGCCTTGATAACCCCCTTCAAAGCTGACGAAAGCGTAGACTATGATGCTCTGATGCGTATGGTGGACTATTTGGTGCAGAATAACACAGATTTTCTCTGCGTGTTGGGCACCACCGCCGAAACACCGACCCTCACCGAAGAAGAAAAACAAAAGATAAAGCGCATGGTCATCGAGCGTGTGCATGGACGCATTCCCATTTTGCTGGGATTGGGAGGAAACAATACGCGAGCTATCGTGGACGCTCTGAAAAACGATGATTTCACGGGCGTGGATGCTGTCCTCTCTGTAGTGCCATACTATAACAAGCCCTCACAAGAAGGCATTTACCAGCATTACAAGGCTATAGCCGAGGCACGTCCGGATATGCCCATTGTCCTATACAACGTACCTGGACGCACGGGAGTAAACATGACTGCAGAAACTACCCTGCGTGTAGCACGCGACTTTAAGAATGTGATAGCCGTGAAAGAAGCTTCGGGCAATATCACCCAAATGGACGACATCATCAAGAACAAGCCGCATACGTTTGATGTCATCTCGGGTGATGATGGCATTACTTTTCCGCTCATCACGCTAGGTGCCGTAGGAGTCATCTCGGTCATTGGAAATGCCTTCCCGCGTGAGTTCAGTCGTATGGTGCGTCTTGCTCTTCAAGGGGACTATGCCAATGCATTGACCATCCATCATAAATTTGCCGAACTCTTCAAACTCCTCTTTGTAGATGGAAATCCGGCGGGAGTTAAGGCTATGCTGAATGCAATGGGCATGGTGGAAAATAAACTCCGTTTGCCTTTGGTTCCTACACGCATCACAACGTTCGAAGCCATGCGGACAATCCTAAATGAGCTGAATATCCGATGTTGAAAGAGATTATTCGATGATATATTTTTCAGAGTAAAGGCTTCGGTTTGAGCGCATTTCTGTCCTCGACCCGAAGTCTTCACTTTTTTAAATCGGGTTGATAACCCGGTTGACTTGGGAAAAAACATCCAAAAATCAAAGGCCTTACAGCGATATATGCTGCAAGGCCTTTCTCCATGTGACTCCTGCGGGATTCAAACCCACAACCTTTTGATCCGTAGTCAAATGCTCTATTCAGTTGAGCTAAGGAGCCTTTCGTTTTGACGGGTGCAAAGGTACGCATTTTTTTGAAACCCACAAGCGATTGGAGAACTTTTTTTTGAAAAAATCTATTCAATAAACCGGTAGTTGAACAATTGCCAACCGATGGTAAGCCCTACGTTCCACTCTTTTTTCGGTGAGCTATAATGATTTAGGTAGGCGGAAATGGCACCGAAAGGCAATCGGCATACTACAGACACCTCGCCTATATATTCCAGTTTGGAGAAGACTCTGCCATAATATGCCTGATTTTGTACATCCCGCAGGATGGGAAAGATCGGCATGAAGCCATACAACTCGGCACGGACATGGAAACGGTCGTTGATGTTGTAGATGGGTTTGATGCCGGCGGCCACAAACTGATTGGCCCGGAAGGCTGCGTTGTACATCAGTTTACTATGCGGGGTCGGCGAGAATTCACCCGCCTGCATCATGGTGGCAGTGTAATTGGTGGAGAAGTTCTTGGACGAATAGAGGGCTTCTACCATCCAACCCAGTGTGAAATGAGGGCTCATCGTGTGATAGGCCTCTTTCATGTAAGAGATTTGCAACCAAGACTGACGTTCACGCATGTGCATCCGGGGTTGTTCGATACTGAGCGAATTCTCGCCGGGTGCAAAATGTTCTTTCCCTCTGAACACTTGGGCTATCAGCCTTTCGTAATAGCCGTGGGTAGCATACTGACGCGAATCCAAGGTACTTCCATAAAATCCCACAGAGCCTCCGAAAAGATTGTATGAAGTGCGGTCGGAGCGGTCCTGTTCGAAGTTGATTGTGTTCGACTGGAAATAATGATCCACCAAGTAACCATATCCCAGACTGATTTCTGCACGTTTGTTGGAAAGGAAAGGCAGGGCCACCATTAATTTGACGAACTTCTCGTCTTTCGAGTTAAAGGAGGGGCGGTCGTTGCGTGAGAAAAGCTTGTCCTTGCGATAATAGTCGAAGGTACTGAACGAAGCGATGAGCCTGTAGGAAGTAGGGACGTGTGTGGGGAGGTCGATGCGCCCCATCAGTTGGGCGTTGTTATAGATTTTGCCTATCTGTCCGTCCACGCGGATTTCCTTGGAGTAATAGTTCAGGTTCTGATAGCCTACCCCCAGGTAAATCTGGTTAGAACTGGAAGTAGAGACGTTTCCCCCCACACGTATGTAGAAATCATTTTCTACTTTCACCTGCAGATGCAACTCGTACAGATGTTGTTTCTTGTTATAGACGGCATGAGGGATGATTTCCGAGATCATGTCATCGGCCAAGAGGCGGAAGTAGCCACGTTTTACGTCCTCATAGGTGAAAGGCCGGCCATCGTCGGCGTCGAATTCCTTGCGGATATAAGCCTGTTGCTGAGGATTGGCACCTTGTATGTAGATGTCCCGGAAGAGGAATTCCGGGAGGTTACGCTTGTAGATTTCTCTCCGCACGCGGATGTCATCCGGATCCACCCGTCGATGGATACGGGCCTTTATGGAGTCCATCAGCTCCAAGGTACGCCGATAGCCGATGTCATGCAACTCGTCCAGGCGGTCGAAATCCAGCAGGTTGATGTCACTATACTTGAAAGTCATCACAATGCCCAGCGAATCGGGTATGGTGTAATCCGTCTTTTGCATGATCATATTCTCCAGTTGGCTCATCAGGTTTCCCTCTTCAGGTTTCTTGGGATTGCCTGCCACGGCGCTTCCGATGATAATGTCCGGACGGAAGTCTTCGCGCATCACATCCGTGGGGAAGTTGTTGTAGATGCCCCCGTCATACACCAGCACGCTATCCATCTCAATGGGTTTGAACACGAAGGGAAAGCTCATCGAGGCGCGCACGGCATCGCCCAAGTCGCCCTCGCGCATCACCAGGGGACGCTTGTTGTAGACATCGGAGGCCACGCATCGGAAGGGGACGAACAAGTCGTCGAAGTCTCCTCCGCATGCGGCTGTGGCTTGCCCGTAGAGCCCGACAAAGGCCAAGTTCATCTGGATGGGATTCACCATACTGGTGGGGATGTTGAACTGGGGCTTGGTGCGCACGGAGTCTCGGAAATTGAGCGAAAAACGCAGGTTGAAGAATTCAGGTGTGGGGCGGTTTTGCTTGAAATAATAGGCATATTGAGGCTCCACTATGCCGGTGTACCACCGCTTGAAATCGGAAGAGCGCAACAATTCTTCCATTTCATCGGGTGAATAGCCCATGGCATAGAGCGAGCCGATGATGGCCCCCATGGAAGTGCCGGTGATATAATCGATAGGGATGCCGTTCTCTTCCAGCGCACGGATGATGCCGATGTGGGTCATTCCCTTGGCTCCGCCACCGCTCAACACGAGGCCCACGCGTTGGGCGTGCATCGGCAAAAGGAGCACGAAGAGCGTTATTATCAGGAGGGAAGAAGATTTCTTCATGGATGAAAACATCTGGTTATTGATTTCAATCCCAAATGTAGGAAATGTTTTTCATACGGACAAAAAAAAACGGCACTAAGGATGCTCTTTTGCACCCCTGTGCCGATTAAATTTACTTAACGAGCTGTTAACCAATCAGTTCCACGCTTCTCTTTAGGAATTTATCCAAAGCTTCACCTTTCAGCATGCCGTTTTGGAGCAATGCCAAGTCAATGAGTTGGCGTACTACTTTGTTCTTCGAAGCATAGTCGGCCAAGACCTTATCCTTCTGCTGCTTGAGTTCCTCCCATTTCTTGTCGAGATCGGTGAGCTCGTCTTTTTCCGCAGTAGGGATATCCTCCGGTTTCTTGCCTTCGTGCGCTTTATGCAATTCCTTGCGACGGGCATCCGTGGTGTCCATTTCCTGCCGGATGGGGGCGATAGAGGCGGTGCATTCGGCATTTTCGCCTTCCAGGACTTCCTTCACCAGCTTGTGGTCGGAGTTGAGGATGAGGTTGAACATATCGGGCATTTCGCCATAGAAACTCATGCCGGCCTGTATGTTGGACATCTCCTTCATGCGCCGCATGTATTCACTTTGCGTAATCATGACGGGGAAAGCATTTTCGCCCAAGGCTTCGGCCGAGATATGGAACTCGGCTTTCTCCATCCGCGGCAATTGGCTCTTGAACATGGCAGAGAGAACTTCCTGCTTGTCTGCCGGGAGCACTTCCGTCTTTTGGTCTTCCTTCACGATGAGTTTGTCCACCACATCGCTATCTACGCGGGTGAAGCGGCATTTCTCCAACTTCTGCTCCAACATGCCAACGACGGCTATGTCCAGCTGTCCGTCCATCAGGAGGACGTTATAGCCTTTTGCCTTGGCTGCCTCGATGTAGCTGTATTGCTCATCCTTGTTATTGGCATAGAGGTAGATGAGAGTGCCGTCCTTATCCGTCTGATTATCTTTGATGAGGGTCTTGTATTCGTCGAAAGTATAGTATTTCTTGTCTGTGTCCTCCAACAGGGCGAAGTCTTTGGCACGGTCGTAAAAATCCTCCTGCGTCAACATGCCGTAGTCGATGAATATCTTCAGGTCGTCCCATTTCTCTTCGAATTGCTTGCGGTCGTTCTTGAAGATGGATTGCAGGCGGTCGGCTACTTTCTTGGTGATGTACGTAGAGATTTTCTTCACGTTGGAGTCACTCTGCAGGTAGGAGCGCGACACGTTCAAGGGGATGTCCGGCGAATCCAGCACACCGTGCAGGAGGGTGAGGAAGTCGGGGACGATGCCTTCGACCGAATCGGTAACATACACCTGGTTGCAATAGAGCTGGATCTTGTTTTTGGTCAGCTCGATGTTGCTCTTCACCTTGGGGAAATAGAGTACGCCTGTCAAGTGGAAAGGATAGTCTACGTTCAGATGAATCCAGAAAAGAGGCTCATCGGCCATGGGATAGAGGTCGCGGTAGAACTTCTTGTAGTCTTCATCCTTCAGTTCGCTGGGCTTCTTTGTCCAAAGCGGGGCGGAGTCGTTGATGATATTGTCTTCGTCGGTGTCCACCTGCTTGCCGTCTTTCCATTCCTTTTTCTTGCCGAAGGCTACGGGAATGGGGAGGAAGCTGCAATACTTCTTCAAGAGGGCAGAAATGCGGGATTCTTCCAGGAATTCCTTGCAATCCTCGTCAATGTAGAGGATGATATCCGTGCCACGGTCGGTGCGGTCGGCATCTTCCAAGGTGAATTCGGGACTTCCGTCACACGTCCACTTGACGGCCTTGGCGTCTTCACGATAGGACTTGGTGATAATCTCCACCTTTTTGGCCACCATGAAAGCCGAGTAGAAGCCCAGGCCAAAATGTCCGATAATGGCATTGGCATCATTCTTATATTTCTCCAGGAAGTCGTTAGCGCCGGAGAAGGCTATCTGGTTGATATATTTGTCGATTTCATCGGCTGTCAGTCCCAGGCCGCGGTCGGATACGGTCAGGGTATCCTTGCCCAGGGAGACGTGGATGGTGAGGTCGCCCAAGTCGCCTTGGAAGTCGCCCATCGAGGCAAGGGTCTTCAACTTCTGTGTGGCGTCCACGGCATTGGACACCAATTCGCGGAGGAAGATTTCGTGGTCGCTATACAAGAATTTCTTGATGACGGGGAATATATTCTCTGTGGTTACCCCAATATTTCCTTTTTGCATAATTATGTTGTTTTAATTAAGTTTCCTTTCTTCCACAGGCAAAAAAAGTGCCAGCCCCAACAGGCTGACACTTTGTCATGCTGATATGTCACGATTGATAGCCGCGTGCCATTTAATCTTTCTTCCGGATGTCCAGCGCATCTTGGCCGGCGGACACCAGAAGCGTGTCGCCCGGTGCGACTTGTCCGGAAACGATGAGTTCGGAAAGGCCGTCCTCCAGATAATTCTGGATGGCGCGGCGCAACGGACGGGCCCCAAACTGGACGTCGTATCCTTTGGTGGCCAGGAAATGCTTGGCCGTCTCGTCTACTTCCAGGGTGTAGCCGTTGGCTGCGGTACGCGTCAAAAGCCCCTTCAACTCGATGTCGACAATGCGGGTGATAGAATCAACTGAAAGCTGGTCGAAGGTGATGATTTCATCCAGGCGGTTCAGGAATTCGGGCGAGAAGGTCTTGTTCAACGCTTTCTGAATGACGCTTCTGGCGTGTTCCTTGTCGTCTGCTCCGCGGTTTTGGGCGGCAAAACCGATGCCGCGCCCAAAGTCTTTCAGCTGCCGCGTGCCGATGTTGGAGGTCAGGATGATGACCGTGTTCTTGAAATCAACGGTACGGCCCGTGTTGTCCGTCAGCCGTCCTTCGTCCAGGACCTGCAGGAGAATGTTGAACACGTCGGGATGTGCCTTTTCGATTTCGTCCAGCAGCACAATGGAGTAGGGACGCCGGCGCACCTTCTCCGTCAGTTGCCCGCCTTCCTCATAGCCTATATAGCCGGGTGAGGCGCCTATCATGCGCGAGACGGTATATTTCTCCATGTATTCGCTCATATCGATGCGTATCAGGGCATCGTCCGAGCCGAACATGTAGCGGGCCAGTTGTTTGGCCAGGTGCGTCTTGCCCACGCCCGTAGGGCCCAGGAAGAGGAAGGTACCGATGGGGCGGTTGGGGTCCTTCAGGCCGGTACGGCTCCGGAGGATGGCCTTCACCACTTTGTTTATGGCATCATCCTGGCCGATAACCAGGCTCTTCAGCGTATCCTTCATACCGGCCAGTTTGACCCCCTCGGCTTGCGCCATGCGTTGTACGGGCACGCCGGACATCATGGATACGACGCCTGCTATTTCCTCTTCATCCACCTTCTGGCGGGCATCTTTCAGTCCGGCCTCCCAGTCGGCCTTCATCTGCTCCAGGCGTTGGGTCAGTGTCTTCTCTTTATCTCGATAGCCGGCGGCCAATTCAAAATTCTGCGATTTCACCGCCTCGCCTTTCAGGCGACGGACATCTTCTATCTGCTTCTCCTGGTCTTCTATTTCCTTGGGGACGCTGATATGGGTCAGATGCACGTGTGCCCCCGCCTCGTCCAGGGCGTCAATGGCCTTGTCCGGGAAGTTGCGGTCGGTGATATAGCGGTCTGTCAATTTGACACATGCCTCCAAAGCCGCATCCGTATAAGTGACATTGTGGTGGTCCTCGTACTTGGTCTTGATGTTATGCAGGATTTGCAGCGTCTCTTCAGCCGTGGTAGGTTCTACGATAATCTTTTGGAAGCGGCGCTCCAAGGCTCCGTCCTTCTCGATGCTCTTGCGGTATTCGTCCAGCGTAGTGGCGCCGATGCACTGTATTTCGCCGCGCGCCAGGGCCGGCTTCAGCATATTGGCCGCATCCATCGTGCCTGCGGCTGCTCCGGCCCCCACGATGGTGTGTATCTCGTCGATGAAGAGGATGACGTTGGGGTTATGTTGCAGCTCGTTGATGATAGAACGGATGCGCTCTTCGAACTGGCCGCGATACTTGGTACCGGCCACCACACCCCCCATGTCCAGCATGACAACACGCTTGTCGAAGAGCACGCGCGACACCTTCTTCTGTGTGATGCGCAGGGCCAATCCCTCGACGATGGCGCTCTTGCCTACGCCGGGTTCGCCGATGAGTACGGGGTTATTCTTTTTCCGGCGGCTCAGGATCTGTGCCACACGCTCTATCTCGCGCTCACGACCTACCACAGGGTCCAGGCGTCCTTCGGCTGCGGCACGGGTCATGTCAATGCCGAAATTGTCCAGCACGGGAGTGTCGTTGGTGGAGCGCCGCTGGGCGGTGCGCGTGCTGTTGCCCGGTGCGCCCGTGTCGGAAGACTGGCGGGCCTGGTTGTCCATCTCGTCTTCTTCTTCGTCTTCCTCGGAATATCCCATGCCGGCGTACGGATTGGCCGATTTCATCGATACCATGTCGAATACTTGGTGATAATCCACATCGCTTTCTCCCAAGGCGCTGGCGGCCAGATTATCCCCGTCTTTGAGGATGGCCAGCAGCAGATGCTCGGTATCCACCTCCTCGCTCTTGAGCAGGCGGGCTTCGAGCATACAGATTTTCAGGATGCGCGAGGTCACTGGCGACAGGGGTATGTCGGCATCGGGTTGCAGACTTTCGTCAGCTTGTATTTGCAGGTAGTTTTCGATGCGGGTCTTCAAGCGCAGGGCATCTACGTGCAGTCGTGCCAGGATTTCGGCAGCCTTGCCCTGCCCGTCGCGCAGCAGGCCCAACAACAGGTGCTCGGGGCCGATGCTACGGCTTTTCAGGCGGTTGGCCTCCTGCTTGCCATAGGTGATGATGTCCGAGACTCGTTGTGAAAAATGGTTGTTCATCATTGGGTGTATTCTCCGTTTCTTTACTATAGGATTATGCGTCGGCAAAGATAAGCATAATATTTGGTTCGCGCATCGTTTGCCGCTTTTTTACGGAAATGTTTTGCAAAAAGCGTGCCAAAATGCGGAGTTCATGGTGGGTACGACAAGGGAGCTTGGCAATAAAAAAGAGGCCCGGCAGAATCTCCGGGCATGCGCGCAAAGTCATAGACGTGCCTGAAAACAGGCCGGCATAGCGGGTATGCCCCGCGCCTCAAATCTCAATTATCTCAAATCTCAAATCTCAATTAACCTCCAAACTCCGTCACGTCCTTCAAGTAAATATAGATTATTATATATATATTATATA
>DWZE01000004.1 GCA_019118325.1 Candidatus Bacteroides intestinavium | reverse complement strand
CTCTATGACGAGTATCTCAAATGGTATCCTAAATAAAGAACCGCCACGTGCGGAACCGCATGCGTGGTGGTGTGAGAGGTCGGAAAACGAAAGTAGGAAGAAAACTACTTCGTTTTCCTCCTACTCGATTTCCTGTGAACAAGCTGTGTCTCGTCAGCGGATGATGCCTTTCGAATTCCGGACGAAGTTCACGATGTTGTCTATCTCCGGGCTCTTGGGAATCTGGTCCTCGATCTTCAGCACGGCATCCTGCAGGCTGAAGTTGCCCTGGTAGATCAGGCGGTACGTGTTCATGATGTGGCGCAGGATGCGGTCGTCCACCTGGTTCTTGTGCTGCAGCACGACGGCGTTGATGCCGTGGTACTGCACGGGGTTGCCCGCCATGATGACATAGGGCGGCACGTCTTTCGATATGCGGCAGCCCGACTGGATGAGCACCCAGCCGCCTATGTGGCAGTATTGCTGCACAATGACGTTGCTGCTCAGGATGGTGCAGTCGTCCACAATGCTCTCGCCGGCCACCATGCTGCGGATGCCCAGCACGCAGTGGTTGCCTATCTGCACATCGTGGCAGAGGTGTGCGCCGTCCATCAGGAAGTTGCCGTTTCCGATGCGTGTTCCGCCTTCGGCGTGTGTGGCACGTGCCACTACCACGTTCTCGCGGATGTCGTTCTCATCGCCGATGATGAGCAGGCTGTCTTCTCCTTCGTAGTGGAAGTCCTGGGGCACGCTGGCCAGCACGGCACCGTGGTGTACGGTGTTCTTGCGGCCCATGCGCGTACCGTTCAGGATATGCGCGCCTGCCATGATGACACAGTCATCGCCGATTTCTACATCGCCTTCAATGTAGGCGAAAGGTTGTACTGTTACGTTCTTGCCGAGCTTTGCGGCAGGGTCAACGTATGCTAAAGGACTAATCATGATATATAGACATTAGAGTTATTCTCTTCCTCCGCCCAAGGCCTGATACAGGTTGATGACGGCCTGCATCTGGCTGTACGTGTCGCTCACTTCAGACAGCTGTGCGCTGAGGTAGCTCTGTTGGGCAGTCAATACCTCGAGGTAGGTTGACGTGCCTAAGTTAAACAATTCTTTTGTATCTTCCGCTGCTTTCCGGGCAGAATTTACCTGCATGGTGCGAGAATTAACTTTTGCTACCGTATTCTGATACAAAGAGAGGGCGTTGCTCACCTCATTGCCTGCGTTGAGCAGGGTTGTCTGGAAGCCAATCTTGGCCTGCTCCTCCTGGGCTTTGGCCTGGCGCAGGCGGGCGATATTCGCACCGCGGTAGAACAAGGGCTGGGTCAGCGAGCCGATGAGGTTGGCCAGCAGCTTGCCGGGATTGACGATGCCTGCGCCGCTGTTGTTGGTCCATCCGGCCGAGCCGCTCAGCGTGATTTGCGGATAGAAGGCGGCGCGCGCGCTGTTGGTGTTATAGTAGCAGGCGGCCAAGGACATTTCGGCGGCCTTCACGTCCGGGCGGTTGGACAGCAACTGGAGGGGCACGCCGACCGAGAACTCGGAGGGCAGCACCTGGTCTTCCAGCACGCCGCGCTCGATGGCGTGGGCAGGCTCGTTCAGGATGAGGCAGAAGGCGTTCTCCGTCTCCGTCAGGCTTTGGCGCAGGTCGGACAGCGAGGCCACTACCTGGGCGTAGGCGCTGCGGCTCTGCTCGACGGCGGCACTGTTCACGCTGCTGAACTCGTACATGGCTTCCATCGTCTCCACATAGTCTTTCAACACATCGGCCGTGCTCTCCGTGATTTCCAGCTGGCGGTCCAGCATCAGCAGGGTGTAGTAGATGTTGGCAGTGCTGGCGATGAGTTGCGTCTGCACGGCCTGCTGGTTGAACTGTGCCTGCTTCAGCGACACCTGGGCGGCCCGTTTCGGGTTCAGGATCTGGCCGAATAGGTCAATCTGCCAGCTGGCACTGACCGGGATATTGTACGTTGCCGCCGTAACTTCGCCTTTGTTCCAGTTGGTCAGGGTGCCTTGCGGGCTCAGGGCCAGTTGGGGCAGGTAGGCCAGGCGTGCCGACATCAGGGCGGCCTTGGCCGACTCCACATTCAGCAGGGCCGTGCGCAGGTCGGCGTTGGTGGTCAGGGCCTGCTCGATGTAGGCCTGCAGTTGCGGGTCGGTGAAGACTTCGCGCCAGGGCACGTTGCCGAAGCTGGCCGTGTCGTTGGCCGCGGCGGTGTTCACCAAGGCCGTGTCGCGGTACAGGCCATCGGTCGTGATGTCCTCGGGCCTGTCGTATGCTTTGTAGATGTGGCAACTGCTCAGCAGGGCGGTGGCACACATCAGAGTGATTATCTTTCCTTTCATGCTCTTTTTAATGAAGAATTAGGAATGAAGAATGAAGAACCGTTTTGCCCTTCATTCTTCATCGGATTATTACTTGCTGTACTGTTCAATCTCAGCCGTGGCATCCGAGTTGTCCACATCGTCCCACTCCATCGGCTTGAACTTCTCTTGCAGATATTGGAAGGCCACGAACAAGGCGGGCACGATGAAAATCTGCAGGATCATGCCGATAAACATGCCGCCGATGGCCGACGTGCCCAGCGTGCGGTAACCGTTGGCACCGGCACCGCTGGCGAACATCAACGGCAACAGGCCGATGACCATGGCCAACGACGTCATCAGGATAGGACGCAGACGGGCACCGGCGCCAAGGACGGCGGCCCACGTGATGCTCATGCCCATCTTGCGGCGGTCGAGGGCGAACTCTACAATCAGGATGGCGTTCTTGGCCAGCAGGCCCATCAGCATGATCAAGGCAATCTGCATGTAGATGTTGTTGGACATGGTGCCTATGATCATCTGCAAGGCCGGTATGCCGCCGATGAGGCTGGCACCGTTGACGAAGATGAAGCTGCCCATCAGGCCGAACGGCACGGAGAGCAATACGGCCAACGGCAGGATGTAGCTCTCGTACTGGGCGCTCAGCAGCAGGTAGACGAACACAAAGCACAGGATGAAAATCAGTCCCGTGGTGCTGCCGCTCGTCTCGGCCTCCTCACGCGCCATGCCGCCCAGCTCGTAGTCGAAGCCGGCAGGCAGGTTCTGGTCGGCCACTTCGGCAATGGCTTGCAGGGCCTGGCCGGACGTGTAACCCGTGGCGGGGGCCACCATCACCTTCATGGACGTGTACAGGTTGAAGCGGTTGATGACATCCGGGCCGTAGACCTTGGTCAGCTTCACGAACTGGCTGACGGGAGCCATCTCGCCCTTGTCGTTGCGCACCTTGATGCTTTCCAGCGACTCCAGGTTCTTCGTGGCGTCGCGCTCGCCCTGGATCATGACGCGGAACATCTTGCCGAAGCTGTTGAAGTTGGAGGCATACAGGCCGCCGTAGTATCCCTGCATCACGCTCAGGATGTCGTTCGGCTTGATGCCCGCACGCTTACAGGCGGCGGCGTCGATGTCCAGCTGGTATTGCGGGAAGTTGGGGTTGAAGTTCGTGGCGGCCGACGTGATTTCGGGACGTTCCTGCAAAGCGGCCATATAGTCCTTCACCACGCTGTAGAAGCGATCCAGGCTGCCGCCCGTCTTGTCCTGCATGTTCAGCTCGATGTCGGTGGACACGGAGTAACCCGGAATCATGGGCGGGGCGAAGAACAGCACCTGGGCCTCCTTGATAATCTTCTGCGCACGCATGAACAACGTGGCGTAGACAATGTTGGAGTTCTGCATCGTCGAGCGTTCCTCCCACGGTTTCAGCTTGATGATGACCGAACCGTAGCCGGGGCCTTGTCCGCCGATGAAGCTGAAGCCCGAAATCACCGTGCGCGACTGCACGGCCGGCTCGGCGGCAATCAGGCTGTCCACGCGGGCCAGAATCTTTTGGGCTTTCTCCTGCGACGTGCCGGGAGGCAAGGTCACGGCACCCATGATGGTGCCGGTATCCTCGTTGGGCACCATGCCCGTCGGGGTAATCTGCATGAATACCACCAGCAGGACGATGGAGGCCACCACCATGCCGGCGCTGAGCCACTTCTTCTGGATGAACATCAGCACCTGTTTCTTATACTTGGCCAGCAGGTTCTCGTAGTCGTTGTTGAACGTCTGCTTGAACTTGTCCGTCGTCATGCCGGCCACGGCCAGTATGCTGATGACGATGAAGATGGGACACAGTATCGGGTGCTCGCTGAAGCTGAACAGGCCGAAGATCATGCCCAGGATGGCCACGCACGTGAAGAGGATGGTCAGCTTCGGCTTCATGAACTTGCCGAGGCCCTGTGCGTAACGCTGTATCCATATCTTGCGCGCTTCCTTCGTGGCGGTGCCGATGCGTTCCTTCAGCGTGGAGTTGTCCTCATGTCCTTCCGCGTTGTGCGGCTTCAGGAAGATGGCACACAGGGCGGGGCTCAGCGTCAAGGCGTTGACGGCGGAGAAGAAGATGGCGATGGCCATGGTCAGACCGAACTGCTGGTAGAACGTACCGGCCGTGCCGCCCATGAAGCTCACGGGGATGAACACGGACATCATCACCAGCGTGATGGACACCAGGGCGCCGCCCAGTTCATGCATGGCGTCGATGGCAGCCAGGCGGGCCGACTTGTAGCCCTGATCCAGCTTGGCATGGACGCCCTCGACGACGACTATGGCGTCATCGACCACAATCGCGATGGCCAGCACCATGGCCGACAGCGTCAGCAGGTTGATGCTGAAGCCGATGAGCTTCAACACGAAGAACGTGGCAATCAAGGCCACAGGGATGGCGATGGCGGGAATCAGCGTGGAGCGCATGTCCTGCAGGAAGATGTACACCACGATGAACACCAGGATGAAGGCCTCGATCAACGTCTTGATTACCTCGTGGATGGAGGCGAACAGGAAGTCGTTGGCGCTCTGTGCGATGTTGATGCCCAGGCCGGCCGGCATGGACGACTGCATCTCGTCCAATACCTTCTCCAGGTTCTGGATGGTGGCCGTGGCGTTGGTGCCTGCCATCTGGTAGACGATACAGCTGACGCCCTTGTGGCCGTTCATGGTGTTGTCGAAGCCGTAGGAGCTTCGGCCCAGCTCAATGTCGGCCACGTCCTTCAGGCGCAACACTTGTCCGTCGGCCAGTGACTTGATGACGATGCCCTCGAACTCTTCAGCCGATTGCAGGCGTCCGCGGTAACGGATGGTGTACTGGAAGGATTGGTTGCCGCGTTCGCCGAATTGTCCCGGGGCGGCCTCGATGTTCTGTTCGGCCAGGGCCGAGCTGATGTCCGACGGGATGAGGCCGTATTGCGCCATCACGTCCGGTTTCAGCCAGATACGCATGGAGTAGTCGGCACCCAGCACCATGGCGTCGCCCACACCGGCCACACGCTTGATTTCCGGGATGATGTTGATGTTGGCGTAGTTCTCGATGAACTCGATGTTGTATTTGTCCTCCATGTCGTAGATGGAGAAAATCATCAGCATGGACGACTGGCGCTTGCGGGTGGTCACACCGATTTGCGTCACTTCCTGCGGCAGCAGGCCCTCGGCGGCGGTCACGCGGTTCTGCACGTTCACCTGCGCCATGTCAGGGTCGGTGCCCTGGTTGAAGTAGACGGTGATGGAGGCCGAGCCGTTGTTGGAGGCGTCGGACGTCATGTACATCATGTTTTCCACACCGTTGATCTGGTCTTCCAGCGGCGAGATGACCGCGTTCAGCACGGTCTGGGCGTTGGCGCCCGTATAGGTCGCGCTCACGCTGATGGTAGGCGGCGCGATGTCCGGGTACTGGGTGACAGGCAACGTGGCCAGGCCGATGAAGCCCAGGATGACCAGCAGGATGGAGATCACCGTTGACAGTACCGGACGGTTGATGAATCTGGATAAGTTCATACTTCTATTTATAGTGATTAGTGCTTAGTGATTGGTGATTAGCACGGAAGCCTGCGGCTGTGAGAATGCTGACCACTGATCACTAATCGTTAAACGTTATTGGAATGCAGTCTGGATGTTTCCGCTCCGTTGGTCTTCGAGGGCCTTCTTGTAGGCGGCTTCCTTCTCGGCGGGCGTGATGGGGGTGATGGCCTGGCCATCCTTGAGGGCCTGTACGCCTTCGATGACAATCTTGTCGCCGGCTTTCAGTCCGCCCGTCACGTAGTAGTTCTGTCCGTCATTCAGGGTGTAGACCTGGATTTCGGTGTTCTTCACCGTGTTGTCTGCCTGCACGACGAAGACGAACTTCTTGTCCTGGATTTCCGTTGTGGCCGACTGCGGCACGAGGATGACGTCTGTCAGCACGTTGGGGAAGATGACATTGCCCGTGGAGTTGCTGCGCAGCACGTTGTGCGAGTTGGGGAAGAGGGCGCGCATGCTCACCGAGCCTGTTGTCGGGTCGATGACACCGCTGATGGTCTCCACGCGGCCGCTGTCCGGATAGAGGCTGCCGTCGATGAGTTGCAACTGGATTTTGGGCATCTTGGCCAGGATTTCCTGGTAGGAACCGCCCTCGCGAATCATCTGCAGCAGCTGGCGCTCCGTCATGGAGAAGTAGGCGAACATGTCCGAGTTGTCGGCGATGGTGGTCATCGGCGTGGCCATGGAGGCGCTCACGAGGCTGCCCACACGGTAGGGCACTTCGCCCACGATGCCGTCGCTGGGGCTGGTGACGTCGGTGTACTCCAAGTTGCGCTCGGCGTTCACCAGTGCGGCCTTGGCCTGTGCCAATGCGGCCTTGGCCTGTGCCAGCTGGTTCTCGGACGTGCTCAGCTGGTAGTCGCTGACGATGCCGCGCTTGTTCAGCTCACGGTTGTTCTGTGTGGTCAGTTCCTGGGTCTGCAGGGCTGCCTGTGCGGTGGCCACGCTGGCCTTGGCCGTCTCCACGGCCGCACGGTATTGCACCTGGTCGATGGTGAACAATACCTGTCCTTTCCTCACGATGGAACCTTCGTCCACATGCAGCTTCGTGATGAAGCCGCTGACCATCGGGCGGATTTCCACATCCTGCTTGCCTTTGATGGTGGCAGGGTAGCTGTTTGTCAGGTGTGCAGTGGTGGTTTGTGCCGCTATCACTGCGTACTCGGGTGCTTTCGCCTCACCGTTGTTGCCGTTTCCGCAACTGCTCAGCAGTGCCAGGCAACATGCCAGTAATACTAATCTACTCTTCATACTTTGTTTTTTTGTTCTCTGTTATCTGTATAATTTTTGTTGCTAGGTGTGCCTTCTTCCATGCCGTGAGGGGTAGGATGCGGTATGAAAACTAAAACAGCCCATGCAGTTTTCGGCCGCAAAGTTATCGTTTTCTTCCTATATAAAGTATGTATCCCTGTCCTTTTTAACTATGTTTTGAAAGTGAAAAGGTTCTTTGTTGCTTGTCTTGCTCTGTCTTTCCGGAAAATTATTCCATTTGATGTTTGTCCGGATGGGCCGTCCGGGCTGTATTCTCCGTCCGTGCTCCGTGTATTCTCCGTCCGTGCTCCGTGTATTCCCCGCCCGTGCTTCCTGTATTCCCCGTCCGCGGAGGCATGATTTCGGTTAAAATACCTAAAGCAGTGCGCCTTATTGGGCGATAAGGTGTATTTTTGCAGCGCATTGACTGAAAAAACCGAATGACTACGAGGATAAGACATTTCTTTCGCCGTTGGGGAGGAGCCATCGC
Source organism: Candidatus Bacteroides intestinavium (assembly GCA_019118325.1). GTDB lineage: Bacteria > Bacteroidota > Bacteroidia > Bacteroidales > Bacteroidaceae > Bacteroides > Bacteroides intestinavium. The sequence goes on along the minus strand of DWZE01000004.1, from coordinate 1,082 downwards.
GGTGGCTGCCGGGCTCTATTCGTGTGCCAGCGTGGGACGTATAGAGGGCGGCGCGATTGACGTAGATCCCCCTGTGTTCCTGCGCAGTACGCCCCAGCCGGGTGCCCTGGGCTATAACGACGACCGGGTGCGCATAGAGTTTGACGAATACATCAAGCTGGAGAACCCCGGCGAGAAGGTGGTGATTTCGCCCCCGCAGGTGGAGCAACCCGAAATCAAGGCCAGCGGCAAGCGCATCATCGTCAACCTGGTGGACACGCTGAAGCCCAATACCACTTATACGATAGACTTCTCGGACGCCATCGAGGACAACAACGAGGGCAACCCGCTGTATGACTTTGCCTTCACCTTCTCCACGGGCGACCATATCGACTCGATGGCCGTGGCCGGCACACTGCTCAACGCGGCCGACCTGGAACCGGTGAAAGGGATGCTCGTGGGCCTGCACGCCAACCTGCAGGATTCAGCCTTCACCACCTTGCCCTTCGACCGCGTGGGGCGCACCGACAGCCGCGGGCGCTTCTCCATCCGTGGCGTGGCGCCGGGCGAGTATCGCATCTACGGGCTGATGGACGGCGACCAGAACTACCGTTTCTCACAGCCTTCGGAGAACATCGCCTACAACGATTCGCTGGTCATCCCCACCTGCGAGCAGCGGATGCGCCAGGACACGATGTGGATAGACACGCTGACGTATGACACCATCATAGCGCGCCAGTACACCCACTTCCTGCCGGACGACCTCCTCCTGTTCGCCTTCAAGGAGACCACCACCCGCGCGCGCCGCCTGGCCAAGAGCGAACGGCCCGTGCCGCAACGCTTCAACCTCAGTTTCACCGCGCCCGACGACACCCTGCCCCGGCTGCGCGGATTGAACTTCGACGCGGACGATGCCTTCATCATCGAGATGCCGACAGGACGCCTGGACACCTTGGACTATTGGATAAAGGACTCGCTCATCTACCTGCAAGACACGCTGAGGATGGAGCTGACCTATCTCTATACCGACACGCTGAACCAGCTGGTGCCGCGGACGGATACGCTGGAACTGGTGTCGAAGGTGAAGCCCAAGACCGAGGAGG
>DWZE01000033.1 GCA_019118325.1 Candidatus Bacteroides intestinavium | reverse complement strand
CAGTTCCACGCCGTTCTGGCCGTAGTCGTACACTGCGCCCAGCCCGTCATAAATCTCGCTGCTGGGGAACACGAAGCCGTATTCCTTGCAGTGCGAGACGATTTTCTTGAAAACGTCTTCTTGTGCCATTGTATCTGTATGTTAGATTTGTGCGGGTGACAGGACTCGAACCTGCACGCCTTGCGGCACCAGATCCTAAGTCTGGCGCGGCTGCCAATTACGCCACACCCGCTCGTGCTTGCGTAAGCGGGGCAAAGATACGGAGTTTTTTCTTTCCAGCCAACATTCCAGACAGGAAAGTGCACAACTGTCAGTCCGCGGAGCTGTTCAGCAGGGCGCGGGCCGCTTCGATGAGGGTGTCCCGCCCTTCGTTTTCATCCTCGTCGGTCATGTCCAGCTTGACATCGGGATCGATACCGAACTCTATGTGCTGCTTCTGCGCATCAAGCATGGGGCTGGCAGAGAAGCGCACCCCCCAGCCGTTGGGCAACTCGGAAGAAAAGGGGAGGCCGGAGCCGCCGCCGGTCTTATCCCCCAGCAGGGTGACTTGCGGGAGGCAGTTCATGGAATTAACAAAGTCGTTGGTGGCGCTGTACGAATGGCGGTTGGTCAGCACGACCACGGGTTTCTGCCAGCGCACACCGTCGGAAGGGTCGAGGTAGACGGGTTCGGGATCGGAGAAGTCCGAGTGGCCGGGACCGGTCTTGTGTTGGATATATCCCGTCAGCACCTGTTCGTTGGTGAAGCGGGCGGCCAGCTGCGAGGCCGTGGTCAGGTTGCCGCCGCCGTTGTTGCGCACGTCGATGATGAGACCGTTGCACACGGCCAGGTAGAGCAGCATCTCGTCCAGGTTGCCGTCGCCGATGCCGGAGGAGAAGTCACCGTAGTACACGTATCCGATGTTGTCCTTCAGGATGGTGTATTCCGCCCCGCCGCCGATGCGGTAGTCACGGCCCAGGTACTGCTCCACGAGGGCTTCGTCGAAGTTGCGCGGATAGTCCAGATACCAGTCCCAATAGCGTGCCGTGTTCCAGGCGGAGTAGAGGTTGACGTGCCCGTCCTTCAGCTCGGCCAGCATGTTGCCCAGCACCTCAAAAAGGGCATCGTCGTCCATATCGTCCGTAATCTGCCGACTGTAGACGTTGTAGATGGAATCCCAGTCTATCTGTTTATAGTCCAGGAAGCAGTAGTGCTCGTTAATGAGTTTCCAGAGGGCCTCGAAATTGCCCGTGGGACTGTTGTCATATTCGTCTTCGCGGATGCAGCCGCCCAAGACAAGGGGCAGCGCACACATTATAAGAATAGCATATAAGAAGAAGGAAGAAAGGAGATGTCTCATAGCGTGTCAGCGGTTAGGAAGGAGGGAGAATCGTTTGACGAACCCCACCATGAAGATGTGAGAATAGGCATGCGCCTCCAGATGGTTGACGTCGGACTGCTGGACGTCCCAAAGGTAAGCGACGCGCAGCCGGGCGCGCCCCACGGGGAAGTCCAGCGAGAGGCGGTGGCGCCAGGACGGACGGTTGTGCAGGGAGGTAAACTTCACCACACCCCCGGCATTGCCTTGGGAGAATATCTCGTAGTAGGACTGTCCGTAGTGGGGCGAGAACATCGCTCCCAGGAGGGGCACATCCAACTGGTAGCGCAAGCGGAAAGGCACACACCGGATACGGAAGTCCCATACAGCCCCGACAGACGCATCCACCGCCACGGAAGCGCGGGCATTGGCGGGATTGTTGCCGTTGCGGAAGTTCCAGAGGAAGCCGCCGCTCAGGTCGGCCAACCCTCCGGCGAGCAGGTGCAGGCGGTCGGCCACGGGCAGGTCGTAGTGCAGCCCCCAATTCCAGTTGACCAGGGCGCCCAGCGCATTGTTGTTGTCCACGTGGTTGTGCGTATAATTCGCATAGCCCTGGAAAAAGGACTGGCGCACCCACCTCCCGTCCGCCCAGCGGGTGCGACGCAGGCTCTCGCGCGAGAGGCGGAACTCGATGCCGCGATACTCCTGCGGCGAGAGGTAGGTGTCGTACATATTGGCCCATCCCAAGCCGTACATCGTGGCCCGCTCGACAGGGCGGTCGCCGGACATCTTCGCCGAATCCGCCGGGGTGCCCGCGGAGAGGACGGCACAGAAGAAAATGGTGGATAGGAATGCAGACATATAGCCAATGATATTAAAACAGTTTCATCTGCCCCGTCAGTTCGTCCAGGATATCTCCCGGCGTCTTGCCCTTGTCGGGGTCGAGGTCTTCCGGCTCTTCCTCGGGCGTGGGGTCGGGGGTTTCGGCAGGTTCGGGACGTCGCGTGGGCTCCAGCTCGTTGACGGTGTCCAGGGTGTAGGTAGTCAGGCGCTTGCCCTTGGCCTTGAAACTCTTGATGGCCACGAAGTCGTCGGCTTCCACCACGAGCGGGTCGCGGAAGGCATCGTGTCCGCCAAACACCACCTCCAGACGCGGGTAATACTCGTCCGTCAGGAGGATGAGCCGGTTCTTGGGATTCTCGCCCAGGTAGTTCTGCTTACGGGCCGTGGGTTCGAAGCAGAACCGCTTGAGGTAGGGATAGTTCTGCTGGTCGGCATCGTAAAGGATGGCCGTCCACACCTTACGCGGCTCGTACTTCTCCAGGAAGCGGACGTTGGGCTCGTAGTGATTCTCCAGGTCGAAGTTGGTGGCGTAGAAATCGCCGTTCTCCAGCACCACGAGGATGCGGTTGTCCGTCTGGAACTCGCCCAGGTATTCGCCCCGTCCGTCATAGTTGAGGCGGAGCACGTCGCGGTCGAACCACACCTTGCGCCCGCCCAGCGTAGAGGCGCCGCGCTGCTTCAGCACAATCTTGTGAACGGGCAGGCGGGTCAGGATGTTGCCGATGGCCTGGCGTCCCTTGATGGCCAGCTGGCTGAGGTCTTCCTCGAAGACAATCTTGCGCACGCGCGGGTTGGGCTTGAGCGTCACCTTGATGACCTCGGCCTCGCCGTTGGGGTTGGCGCTGAAGTAGAGCACGCGCGAATCGGGCTTGCCCTGCGTCAGGTCATACTCGCGGTCGCGCACGATGCCGGTGACGGCAAAGCGCTTCATGTAGCACGTGCCATCCCGTCCGTCGCGGTAGGCCACGTTGTAGATGGTGCGCTTGTCGTTCTTCTTGAAGATATTGATATAGAGTATGTTCTTTCCTACAAATTTCTTGTCGGCCACGGGGGTGATGACATACTTCCCGTCGCGGTAGAAGATGATGACGTCGTCGATGGGCGAACAGTTGGCCACGAACTCGTCTTTCTTCAGGCCCGTGCCGATGAAGCCCTCCTCGCGGTTGATGTAGAGTTTCTCGTTGGCCTCGATGACCTTGGTGGCCTCGATGACGTCGAAGCTGCGGAGTTCGGTGCGGCGGGGAAAGTTCTTGCCATACTTTTCCTTCAGCATGCGGAACCAGTCCACGGTGTACTCCACGAGGTTGGCCAGGTGGCGGTCGATTTCCTCCACCTCGGCTTTCATGCGGGCTATCTGTTCCTCGGCCTTGTCACTGTTGAACTTGAGGATGCGGGCCATCTTGATTTCCATCAGCCGGAGGATGTCGTCCTTGGTGACCTCGCGGATGAACGTGGGATAGTAAGGTGTCAGCCGCAGGTCAATGTGCTCGCAGGCGGCATCCATCGTCCGTGCCTGCTCGAACTCGGCGTCCTTGTAGATGCGCTCCTCGATGAATATTTTCTCCAGCGAGGCAAAGTGCAGCGACTCCATCACCTCGCCCCGGCGGATTTCCAGTTCGCGGCGCAGCAGTTCCTTGGTATGGTCCGCCGAACGGCGCAGGACATCGCTGACGGTCAGGAAATGGGGCTTCCGGTCGTCTATGACGCAGCAGTTGGGGGAGATGTTCACCTCGCAGTCCGTGAAGGCGTAGAGGGCGTCGATGGTCTTGTCCGACGATACGCCGGGAGCGAGGTGGACAAGTATCTCGACGCTGCCCGAGGTCAGGTCCTCCACCTTGCGGATTTTTATCTTGCCCTTCTCGCTGGCCTTGACGATGGAGTCGCACACGCCCGCCACGGTCTTGCCGTAGGGTATCTCGCGGATGGCCAGCGTCTTGTTGTCCACCTTCTCTATCTTGGAGCGCACGCGCACGGAACCGCCGCGCTCGCCGTCGTTGTAACGGGAGACATCGATGCTGCCGCCCGTCTGGAAGTCGGGATAGAGGTGGAACTCCTCGCCGTGCAGGTAGCTGACGGCGGCGTCGCACAGTTCGTTGAAGTTGTGCGGCAGAATCTTCGACGAGAGGCCCACGGCAATGCCCTCCACGCCCTGCGCCAGGAGGAGGGGAAACTTGACGGGCAGGGTGACGGGCTCGCGGTTGCGGCCGTCGTAGGACTGTTTCCACTCGGTGGTCTTGGGATTGAACACGACGTCGAGGGCAAACTTCGTCAGGCGGGCCTCGATGTAACGGGCAGCGGCGGCATCGTCGCCGGTCAGGATGTTGCCCCAGTTACCCTGGCAGTCGATGAGCAGGTCTTTCTGCCCCAGCTGCACCAGGGCGTCCTTGATGGAAGCGTCGCCATGCGGATGGAACTTCATGGCCTCGCCCACGATGTTGGCCACCTTGTTGTAACGTCCGTCCTCCATGCGGCGCATCGTGTGGAGGATGCGGCGCTGCACGGGTTTCAGGCCGTCGGCCACGTGGGGCACGGCACGCTCCAGGATGACGTAGGAGGCATAATCCAGAAACCAATTCTGGTACATGCCGCTCAGCCGGTGGCGCACCTCGCCATTCCTGGCGTCGGCCGGTTTATAGTCGGTATGCTCAGCGTTCCCCTCGGGGAGTGCATCCGGGTTCATGTCGTCTTTGGGTATTTCGTAGTCTTCGCTCATAATCTGTCTGGGGATTGTAGGGTGCCGCCCGCCGGCGTGGCAAAGGGGGCAGGCAAATGTACGAAAAAAGGGGGAAATGGAAAAAAAAGGAGGCAGAAAAGCTGTTTTTCCGCCCCCTTTTTCCTGTCTTCAGCACGGAGATATCTCCGCCCGCGCACGACGGTATCCCCGCCCGTGCACGGAGATACCTCCGCCCGGACGCGGAGATATCCCGGCGCAAACGGGTCCGGTCACTGGCCGCCGCCCATGTTGCCGCCGCCTTCGCTGCCGCCGCTCTTGACGTCGTCGTTGGTGATGCTGCGCGCCACCTTCTTCACGCTGGCCTTCAGTTCGCCCAGGCGGTAGCTGACGCTCAAGCCGAAGCTGGCCTGCGGATAGCGGTTCCACGAATCGGAACGGAAGCCCGCGCCCTCCGTGTGCGACTCATACCGCTGGTATTTCTCCAGGAAATTGCTGGCAAAGGCCGAAAGGGTGAGGCGCTTGTCCAGGAAGGACTTGTTCAGGCTGAGCGAATAGCCCAGGAAACTGCTGCCCTTGCCCTGAAGCATGATCCAGGGCGTCTGGCCGAAGACGTTCAGGCTCAGCCGCCAGTCGTGCTTGAAACTCTGCTGCGCACCGCCGAAGGCAAAGAGGTTCCAGCCGTGGTTCTCCAGCCCGTCCGCTCCCTTCAGCTGGGTGTAGCCGCCGAAGAGGTTGACGTAGACGCGCGTGTTGGACGATGCGTTCCAGTTGACGTAGGCGCTGAGCGATGCGTTCTTGCTCTTGCCGATGTTGTAGTAGGAAGTATAAAGCACATCCTTGCCCGTGTAGTTGTCGGGATTCAGGTCGGGAATCTCGTCTTCGGACATCAGGCGGGTGACGGACTGGATGCTGTTGTTCGTGAAGGAGTAACGGGCAGAGAGGTTGATGTTGAACTTCTGCGAAAAGCTGCTGTAGCTCAGGTCGAACGAATGGTTCTTCTCGCTGTCCAGGTCCGAATTGCCTTGACTGATGGACGAGGGGTTGCTGTCGTCCAGGTAAGGATTCAGATACCAGATGCCGGGACGGTAGATGCGCATGTTGTAGCCTACGCGCACGTTGGAGAAGTCGCTCAGCCGCCATCCCACGGAAGCCGAGGGAACCACGTCGTCGAAGTCCTTGCGGAAGTCCTCGCCACACCCCAGGAGATACTTCACATTCTGGATGGTATGCTCGTAGCGCACGCCCAGGCGGCCGGAGAGTTTCTTCCAGCGCAGGGAATAACCCAGGTAGGCGGCCAGGATGTCGTTCAGGTGGCGGTAGTGCGTGCTGTGGTCTTCGTCGAAGGCATAGTCGCTCCCGTCCTGCGGGCGTGTGTAGCGGTCGTTGTCCGACGAATTGTTGCGCCGGATATACTTCGTGCCCGTCTCCACCGTGTGGTATTGGCCGATGGGCGTGGTGAAGTCGGCCTGCACGGTGTGCTCGGTGGTGTTCTGGCTGCCGTCCGTCCGTTGGTCTTCCAGGCGACGTATGTAGTCGGCCCAGTCGGTGGCATAGCCGTCATCCACGCTGTATTCCGAGTAGGAATCCGAGGTGTCGGGCCGGGTGTTGATTTTATAGGAGAGGGTCAGCATACGGTTCTTCACGTGGGGGAAGATGTGCTGGTAGTCCAGCCCGCCGTCGATGGAGTACCACGAAGAATGGCTTCGCCCGGCCGTGGTGTAGCGGTAAAGCGTGGCGCCCACAGGGTCTACGGACGAGGTACCCACATAGGACGAGTTGCTATGCCCGTCATTGCCGCCGCCCCACAGGCCGAAGGAGGCTGTCACGAGGTTCAGCGTGTCAATCTCGTAGCTGGCCTCCAGGCTGCCCGACTGGAAGTCTCCATCGCTCTTGCTGCTGCCGTCGTAAGCCAGGTTGGCACGGTCGGCCGAAGGTTCTGTGACCGCCTGGCTGCCACCCATGTAGCTGCGGGGACTGTAACTCTTGTTGTAGTTGTAGCGCGCGCTGAGGGTCAGCTTGCCGGTCTGCACCGTGCCGAAAAGGCCTCCGCCTGCACCGCGGTTGCTGCCGTTGGCGCTCAGGGTGACGGTGTAGCCCTCGAAGCCGCCTCCCACGGTGACGATGTTCAGGATGCCGCCCACGCCCTCGGCGTCATACTTCGGGCCGGGGTTGGTGATGACCTCGATGTGCTTGATGGTGTTGGCAGGCATGCTCTTCAGCACTTCCTTGGGATTGTTGCTCATCATGTTGTTGGGCCGTCCGTTGACGTAGACCTTGAAGTTGCTGCTGCCGTTCACCTGGATGTTGTCTTCGCCGTCCACGGTGACCATCGGCACCTTGCGGAGCATCTCCAGCAGAGAGTTGGTTTCCGAGTCGGGGTCGTCGGCAATGTTGTATTCTATCTTGTCGATGTCCGCTTTCACCAGGGGTTTCTGGGCGGTGACCACCACCTCTGCCAGCTCATTGGCTGCATCCTTGATATAAAGCGTACCCAAATCAATTTCCTGACCCGCCACACCCGCGGTAAAATCACGCATCAGCGGTTCACGGCCTATCGAAGTGACGGTCAGTATGAAGTCGCCGTTTCCGCCCACCGTGGCGCTGAATACGCCGTTGATGTCGGTGAGCACGGCCTTCACGGCTTTCTCCGGTTGATTCTTCTTCGCAATCTTAACGGTGGCATAGGGTTCACCCTCTTGGGTCAGCGAGTCGAGCACGACCCCCTTCACACGAAAGGACCCGCCCGTCTGTGCCATTGCCGTGCCACACGCCAGCAGGCACAGCCATAGCAGGATTTGTCTGATTTTCATTATCTGTCTGTTTATGAAGGTTCGAATTTATTGTGAGGGGGCAAAGGTATGAATATCTCGTAGAAGTCGGGAAACGTGCAGGGTTAAAATAGATAAAATACGCCCAACAGTATCACGTTCACCCCTATCACCACGCCGAAACCTCCCAAGGCCCAACGGCGCAACGGACTCCTGCGCCCCGCAAAGAATAGCGCATAACAGAGGTTGACGGCAATGTTGCTGACAATGGCCTGGAGGCTGCATGCCGTGACGAGGGACACAGACACGTTGCCCGTGCCTTGCAGGAGGTTGAGGATGAAGGGAGTGATGTCGCTCAGGCCGGAGACGAAGGACAAGACCGTCAGTCCCTCCGTGCCGGCATATACCAGGGTGTAATGCGTCAGGAGCGTGAACACCACAAAAAGCAAGGCGAATATCAGAGCCACCTTGAACTCCAGGGGATTGCCCCTGTCGGTATCAGCCGGCTGCGCATCCACCGTAGCCGTCCGACGCCCATGCACCCACCATGCCACGACCGCAGACACCGCAGCCATCAACAGCAAGTATGGGTAAATCCGGCCCAACGTTTCCTCACTGAAAATGCCTATCAAGATGAGGAAACGCAGAAACATCATGCTCACGGCCAGAAGCATAGCTGCCACATACTCCGGCACCTCGTCCGCCGAACTCTCGCGGCTCTTGCGCGCCAGGACAGAAATGGTGGCCGTGCTGCTGTATAGTCCGCCCACGATGCCGGACATCAGGATGCCCGACTCACGGAAGACGTATCGCCGCAATAAATAAGAAAGGTAGGAAATGCCGGACACGACCACCGTAGCCAGCCATACGCTGTAGGGTGTCAGGCTGATGCCGGGTATCAGCGTCTTGTCCGGCAGCATGGGCAGGATGATGCCGCTGATGGCCAGGAACTTGGCCAGCGTGATCATCTCGTCGTTCTTCATGCGCTGAGCCAGTTCCGTAAAGGTATGTTTCAATTCCGTAAAGAGGAGCACCGTCACCACCACCATGACGTAGAACCACGAAGGCTGGGTGATGACAATCGGCGCCAGGCAATACGTGATGAGGGCAATGACAATGGTGGTCACGCCAAACACGCGGTATTGCGTCTGCTTCACATAATAGTTCAACGCCAGCAGAAGACCCAACACCGCCCCGCCGCCCAGGAAAAGGCGATATTCCGTCGGGTCAAGAATATAAAGCAAGTAGCCCAGGATGCCGATAAACGTAAAGGTCCGGTCGGTGCCGAAGAGGGTGGTCTCGCCTTCGCGCTTCAGGCTGATGCGCCGTTGCGAAAGGCCGATGAGCAGGGAGAACAGCGTCACCAACACGAAAGTGACGAACTCCTGGGGCAGGTATTGATAGATTTTCTCCATATTTCTTTATCGGAGTGATTACTGACAGCCGTCCTTATGGCTGTTTGCTCTCAGCCTTGACGGCCTCTATCCTCTAAAGTTGGCTTTTCTCTTTTCGTCTTCGCTCCACGAGCGATACGGCCGTTGCATCAGCTGCGAATTATAATAACGCCGGATGCCCGTCACCTCCCGTCCGAGGAAGGAAGGTCGCTCAAAGGGTTCATCGGGGGCGCTAAGTTCCACTTCGGCCACGACCAAGCCCTCGTTGTCACCGTAAAACTCGTCCACCTCGAAGGTGTGGCCGGCAAAAGGGACCAAATAGCGCGTCTTGTCGACGACTCCGCCCCGGCAAAGCTTCATCAAGTCGCGGGCATCCTCGAGCGGAATCTCCTTCTCCCATTCGTAGCGGCTGAGGCCGTTGTCCGTGGAGGGGCCTTTGATGGTAAGGTAACCTCGGCCGTCGCGGATGCGTATGCGCACCGTCCGCCCCTGTTCGCTGCAGATATATCCCTGCGCGATGCGGCTGGACGAGATGGCGGACAACCGATAGTCGCCCGTCACCAGAAATTTGCGTTCAATCTCCTGTGCCACGGCGTCAGGCCCATACGGTGTAAGCTACCAGCATGATGATGACCAGAATGATGGCTATGACAACCATCGTCCGAATAACCTTCTTGCCTTGTTCTTCCTCGCGCTGCGCGCGTGTCTCGCGTCTCTTATTATTCTTTCCCATGATACAATTGTTTTTATTTTTAGGTTCAACAGGAAGCAAAGTAAGGCCAATTTCGGGAAGTTTGCAAGTGAATGGCGGAAAAAGTTTCAGTTTCGTGCAAAACGGTAGCCGGCAGGCGCCACACCCGTCAGCTTCTTGAAGATAAAACTGAACTGCATGACGTTGGCGAAACCCAGGTGACGGGCCACCTGCGCAGGCGTTGTGCCGGGGGCAAGCAACATCCGTTTGGCTGCCTCCAGACGCTTGACGTGCAGAAGTTCGGTCAGGGTGCGTCCCGTCTCGAAGCGGAGCAGGTCGCAGAAATAGGCCTCGCTGAGGTCCAGCGTGGCGGCACATTCGGCAGCCGTGGGGAAATGCCCGCCCGCCAGGCGTCCCGAAGCGATATAGTCGTCCAGCCGCCGCTCCAGACGGGACAGCAGTTCCTTGTTCTTGTCCTCGCGGGTGATGAACTGACGTTCGTAGAAACGGGTGCAATAATCCAGCAACAACTCGATGAGGCGCGAAATGAGAATACTGCTGTGCGAGTCAATGGCATGATGAAGCTCCTCGCCGATATCGTTGAAATAGCGCAGAACGCGCTCCGTCTCGCGTTGCGACAAGTGGAGGGCTTCCTCCTTGCGGTAGCGGAAGAAGGTGTAGTCATTGATATGACGGTTGAGGGTGGTGCGCCACAGCAGGTCGGGATGAAAAGCAAGCAAGAGGCCGCAATCGGGCAAAGTGTTGTCCCGATTCATACAGAAGATCTCGCCGGGCGTAAGAAATACCATCGTGGCATGGGCAAAGTCATAATAACGCCGCCCGCAGCAACGGCAATTGTCCACACAATTCTCTATCAGGAGAATGGCGTAGAATTCAAACTTCACGCTCTCTTCCACCACCGTTTCTTTCCCGTTCAGACGGATGAGGGTGGCTTGCGGATGCAATGTTTCACAACCCAGGCAACGGTTGCACTCGCACACAGTCTTTATGTCCAGTACGTCGTTATGTTTCATCCTGCATTGATTTTCCACTGCAAAGGTAAGCAAACAAATCCGCCCATGATAACCCGCATTACTGATTTGTCTACCTATATTAGTCTTATTCATACGGGACACCACACGGACAAACCAACCTGCAGTAGACAAGGGAAACGAACAACATCCGAATACAATAAAATAGGTTAAAAGCAAGTACTTTTGTTGAATAAGATTTTATAAATTAGTAGAATTATGCTTATTTTGCAAAAATATTATCTAAAATCAACAACAATGTTATGAACAAGAAGAACTTATCGCTATTCATCCTGCTCACCTGCGCAGGAACGGCTTGGGGCAGCCCCCATGCCGCCACCAAGCATGCGGCTTCAACGTATGCCACCCAAGTGAGCCAGCAACAAAACCCATGCAAAGGAGTTGTGAAAGACCCCGCAGGCGAAACTCTGATTGGAGCATCCATCAGTGTGAAAGGAACTACGATGGGAACCATCACTGACATAGACGGCGCTTTCTCACTGCCGGGTGTCAAACCGGGACAAACATTAGTGATTTCCTACATTGGTTACAATACACAGGAAATCGTGTGGGATGGAACCCCTTTAAACATTACCTTGCGTGAAGATGCCGCCATGTTGGACGAGGTCGTAGTGGTAGGTTTCGGATCGCAGAAGAAAGAGAACCTGACAGGTGCCGTTTCACAAGTAAAAATGGACGATGTTTTGGGCGAACGCCCCATCACCAGCGTGAAAGATGCCCTGCAAGGCGCCATGCCCGGCTTGACCGTCAGTGGAGGAGCCTCGCCCGGTGAATCAAAGACCTTTAACATCCGAGGCACAGTGTCTATCAATGGTATGGACCCATTGGTACTGATTGACAATGTGGAAGGCGACATCGACCTGCTAAATCCCGAAGACATTGAAAGCGTGTCTGTACTGAAAGACGCGGCTTCCTCTGCCATCTACGGCGCACGGGCTGCGGCAGGCGTCATCCTTATCACCACCAAGAAAGCCAAGGAAGGCGACAAATTCACTTTAAGCTACAACAACAACTTCGGTTTTTCATCATCCATCAACAGTCCCGAACAGGCTTCGCTTGACGAATATCTGCGTGCCTACCAGGCCGCCGGCTTTGCCGACCAATTTTATGCCGGTGGTGCCTCGGTGAGCAAGTGGCGTGAATATCTGGCAGCCTACCAGGCCGACCCATCATCCTTCAACACCATCGGTGACGGCATCTACGTAGGCGATGATGGTAGGCCCTACTATCTGCACGAAAAGGACGTCTACAAATCCTTCCAGGAAACCAGTTTCATGCAGACCCACAACATATCGGCCACGGGAGGTACGGAAAAGTTGACTTACCGCATCGGCTTGGGATACACCAAGTCGGACGGCCCGCTGATTTACGACCGTGACACCTACCAGCGCAAGAACCTGACTTCTTTCCTGAGCGCCAAAATCACCAAATGGTTTAAGCAGGAAGTGGATGTCCGCTACACCGTAGCCGACCGCTCGCAACCACGGGGAAGCGGCGACGGTATCTACGGTATGAACCACATCTCCTTCTATCCTGCAGGCATGATGCCTGCCGAATTGACCGGCACCGGAACGGAATTACCCATTGGCACACCTGAGAACCAGATCCTTTACAATAACCCGCAACTGACCGACACGGACAATACGCGCGTCTACCTACGCTCCATCTTCACGCCTCTCAAGGGGCTGGAGATTGTAGGCGAATACACCTATGACCGACGGAACCGCCAGAATTCTTACTATGCCAACAACTGGACGTACATCAACGAACAGCTTGGCGTCCTAGAGGCACAAACCGGAGGCGACCACCTCTACAAGCAGGAAAGCCACCGGGACTACAATGCCTTCAACCTTTACGGCACCTACAAATTCTCCCTGAAGGACGAGCACAACTTCTCCATCATGGCAGGCTTCAACCAGGAACGTACGCAGGAATCGGCCATGTCCATAGATGCCTATGACATGGTGGCACCCAGCGCGCCCTCGTTCTCCAGCGCCACAGGCCGTGTCATTACCAATAATTCTTACAGCGACTATGCCATCCGCGGTGGCTTCTACCGCGTCAACTACAACTACAAGGACAGATACCTGTTCGAAGCTAACGGACGCTACGACGGATCGTCCAAATTCCCCAAGAACTCCCGCTTCGGTTTCTTCCCCTCTTTCTCCGCAGGTTGGAATATCATGGAGGAATCCTGGACACAACCCCTGAAAAAATGGATCGGCGGACTGAAACTACGTGCTTCGTGGGGACAAATCGGCAACCAGAACATCGCAAATTACCAGTATTATTCCTCCATGACACCCACCGGCAACAGCAACTACTGGTTGAAGGACGGTGAATACATCACCTACATTTCCACGCCGGGCCTTATCTCGTCCAACTTCACCTGGGAAACCGTAGAAACCTTCGACATCGGTGTGGACCTCAATATGTTCAACAACCGACTGAGCGCCACTTTCGACTGGTACAACCGCACCACACGCGACATGCTGATGTCCGGTGTACAACTCCCGGCTGTCGTAGGAACCAGCGCCCCCATGCAGAACGCTGCCGACATGCGTACGAAAGGATGGGAAATCTCCATCAACTGGCGCGACCGCATCGGTGACTGGAACTACAACATCGGCTTCAACCTCTACGATTACAAGTCCAAGATACTGAAGTACACGGCCAACGAAGACAAAGTGATAGGCGACTGGAACGGCTATTACTACTATGAAGGCATGGAGTTGGGTGCCATCTGGGGCTACGTCAGCGACGGGTTCTATACGATAGACGATTTCGAATCACCGGAAACGTGGATCCTGAAAGACGGTGTCACCAGCATCCAGGGCGTCAATGTACGTCCGGGCGACGAGAAGTTCGTGAACCTCAACGATGACCTCAACGAGAACCAAATAAACAGCGGACTCGGCACTGTGAACAGCCCGGGCGACCGTAAAGTCATCGGTAACTATACTCCACGCTACAACTTCGGTATCAACTTGGGCATAGGATACAAGGGATTCCAGCTGACAGCCCTCCTGCAAGGCACTGGCAAGCGCGACTATTGGCTGGGCGGCAATGCCCTCTTCCCCTTCGGCGGAGGAGCCACGGCATTCTATCCCGTCTACTACAACCAGACAGACTATTGGGAACCGATGGGCGACCAAGGCGGACTCTATACGGAAGCCGACCCGGAATATTGGGCAGCCAAGAATCCTAACGCCAAGCTGTTCCGCCTCTATGGCATGCTGAACAACAGCGGCTCGAACACCCGTATATCCACCAAGTACCTGCAAAGCGCCGCCTACATGCGTATCAAGAACATCACACTCTCTTATTCCTTCCCCAAGGCATTGCTGAGCAAGATCTACTTGAGCGGTCTGAAACTGTTTGTCAGCGCCGAAAACCTGCATACATTCACTTCACTACCCAAAGGCTATGACCCGGAGCGCCTGAGCTGGGGATACCCCTTCTACCGCACCATTTCCTTTGGCTTGAATCTCACACTCTAAACGCTACGAATCATGAATAACAGAATACTGAAATATATCGCTTTGGGTGGCTTGCTGCTGAACGCAAGCGCCTGCAATGACAGCTTTTTGGACAAGGCACCCACCACGACCATCAGTGAGGTGACAGCGTTCGAATCCTACGAATCCGCACAAGCCTACATGTGGCCGTGCTACTCCTTATTATATAATACGACCATCGGCACATCGGTGCAGGAATACGGCCTCGTATCCATGTACCGCAGCGACCGCAACGCCGGCTACCTGTCCAATCGCGACAACGACATGAATGACTATGCCTTCCAGGAACTCTCGCCAGCCTCGTCGGGCAACGGCTGGAATTTCAGCTGGATTTACCACATCAACATCATGCTGCGTGGCCTGGAAACCTCATCCATGCCCCAGGCAGAGAAAGACCACTGGCAGGCCGTGGGCTATTTCTTCCATGCCTATTGGTACATGGAACTGCTCAACCGCTTCGGCGACGTACCTTGGATTGACCACGTGATAGATCCCGAAAGTGAAGATGCCTACGGCCCCCGCACTCCTCGCGACGAAGTGGCCCACAATATCTTGACCCGCTTGCAGTGGGCCGAACAGCACATCGGCGACTTCACCGACCGCGACGGTGCTAACTCCATCACCAAGGCCTGTGTGCAACTTGTGTTGTCGCGCTTTACCTTGCGCGAAGGCACCTGGAGAAAATACCACGGCCTGGGTGGCGAACAGGAGTACCTGCAGGAGTGTGTACGCGTATCGCAGGAACTGATGCAAAGCTATCCCACCTTGTACACCGGCACACAGTCCTACGATGCCGCCGGCTACGGAGAATTGTGGACATCGCCCAGCCTGGCCGGCGTGCCGGGAGTCATCCTCTACCGCGAATATGTCACGGGGTACCTCACCTCGCACTTCAATTTCCGCGAACGCAACGACCAGATGACCATGCAACTGTCGCAGGACATGGTGGACATGTATCTGACCAAAAATGGCCTGCCTATCCACAACCCCAACAACACGCAGTATGCAGGCGACTCGCATGACATCTACGATGTGTTCAAGGATCGTGACCCGCGCCTTTATCAGACCGTCACCCCGCCTTATTACATAAACCTGAACGCCTCCGGCGACATCCCCGAGGGCATGGATGAGAGCAACATAAAATGGAGCTACATCTCGGCCGAACAGGATCCCGAGAACTACCAAAAGTATCGTATGTACATCGACATGCTGGGCGCGGACACCTATTTGGGCAACCCCGGACAAAGCGGCTGGATGAAACGTCTGCCCGTGGCCAACTGGAGTTGTGACAATATCATCGACAAAGTGCCCAACCTGAAAGGCAACAAGGCTCCGCTGAGCACCTCCTCCGGCTACTATCTGTGGAAATGCTACAACTGCTGGGAGCAAAGCAACAACAACGCCTACGTGGGCGATGCCGATAAACCTATCTTCAAGATTGAGGAAGTGCTGCTGAACTATGCCGAGGCAGCCTGCGAACTGGGACAGTTCGACCAGGCCGCTGCCGACCGCTCCATCAACCTGTTGCGGGCACGCGCCGGCGTGGCACCGATGCAGGTGGCACAGATTGATGCAGACTTCGACCCGAACCGCGACAAAGGCAACAACGCCTGGTGGAGCGGCGATATGCCCGACTACGAGGTGTCCCCCCTGCTGTGGGAAGTGCGTCGCGAACGCATCATCGAGTTGATGGGCGAAGGCTTCGGTTTCTATGATGTGCGCCGCTGGGCCAAGGCTCCCTACTTCGTCAATCGACAGGAGAAAGGCATGTGGTGGAATTCGGCCGATCCCGTCTACCGCGTCAACACCAACGGCATCCTTAACGAAAGTACCAAGCTGAAAGACGAGACCATGACCGAGGGCTACATCTACGTGCAACCTGACCCGCTGCTGCAGGGCAGAGGCTGGATAGACCAGTATTACCTCTACTGCATTCCGACGGAAGAACTGCTGCTGAACGACAACCTGACGCAAAACCCGGGTTGGCCTTCCGCAAGTTCGAACGAATAAAGGACCTGAGCACAAAAGGGGGAGAGACACGATACGTTACGCCCTCTCCCCCTTTCCTGACAACAGACAAAAACAGGCGCGGATTACGCAGAGATGTCACGGACTCATATCCCGTGCATCCGCGTAATCCGCGCCTGTCGCGTCGGTCCCGGTCACGCCTCGCCTTCCCCGGCGAACTCCATCAGATAGGCCTTGATGAATCCGTCTATCTTGCCGTCCATCACGCCGTTCACGTCCGAGGTCTGGTAGTTGGTGCGGTGGTCCTTGACGCGGCGGTCGTCGAAGACGTAGCTGCGTATCTGCGAGCCCCACTCGATTTTCTTCTTGCCCGCCTC
>DWZE01000032.1 GCA_019118325.1 Candidatus Bacteroides intestinavium | reverse complement strand
CGCAACCTGGACGAGGAGGAATGGGGCTTCCGTCATCGCTACAAGCTGCAAGCCACTCTCTCCACCCGTGTGTGGAGCCGCCTCAAGGTGTCGCTGCGCGAGAAGTTTCAGCACACGCTGGACGGGGACGAGGAGAACGAACTGCGCCTGCGCACCCGCCTCAAACTGGCCTACGACGTGCCCCGCAGCGGCCTGGAGCCTTACGTCTCGGTGGAGATGTACAACGGTCTGGCCCGCGGCGAACATTTCGACGTGACCCGTATGCGTTATCGCGGCGGATTGGAGTTCCCCGTCATCGGGCGTTGGGAAGGTGAACTGTTTTATATTTACCAGGACGAGCCGGACAAGTCGAAGCACGTCCTGGGAGTGGGGTGCGTCTATAAATTCTGAGGCTTACAGCCTTTGCAGGTCGTCTGCCGCCGCCGGCTTCCCCTGATATGCCTTGGCCTTTGCCCGGAAGCGGTAGCTCACCGTCAGCAGGAAACGCCGCGAGTCGGGCCGAGTCTGCCGTTCGTAGTTCAGGCGCGAACCGAACAGTTGCGTATTGACGCGCCGCGTATTCCACAAGTCCTGTCCCTGGAGCGACAGCGTCAGCCGTCCGTCCAGCCATGAGCGGCGCACTGCCGCGTCCATGCCCCACAGGCGGTCGATGCGTGCCGTCCCTTGGTCGCCCCGGGTCTGTGCCGAGGCATCCAGCGAGAGCATCCATCCGCCCGGCAGCGTCCAGTTGTTGCGCCACACGACGTAGACCGATGCCCGGTTCAGCCGCCGGCGTACGCCCTCGTTCATCACACTGAAAAACGGCTGCGTGAAGAGCGCTCCCCACGTCGGCTCCCAGCACCCTATCTTCGGCGAGGCGAACAAGGAAACGTCCAGCGTTTCCAGCCTCGGATAGTTGGCCGATGAGAACAGCACCACGTCCGCATCGCCCTCGTAGTCCCGCGACTGAAACTCTATCGCGTTCCGCCGCCGCGTGTAGCTCACGCTGCCTTGGAGCCACTGCCACAGCAGCAGCAACTGCACGTTGTGCACCGTCTCCGGTTGGAGCAGGGGATTACCACCCTCGTATATATACCGGTTGTTGTAGTTCATCGAACTGCGGAGTTGCATGAAGCTCGGCCGGGTGGTCTTGGCCGTGTAGCTCAGGCTGGCCTGCACCTTGCCCAAGGGGAAGTCCGCGGAGAGTGTGGGCAGCCAGTCGTCGTAGGTGCGGCTCTGTTCGGGCACGAGGATGCCTTGCTCGTAGTAGCGCGAACGGGCGTGTTCGTAGCGCAGGCCGGCAGATGCGCTCACCTTTCCCACGTTCAGCACATACTGCGCGAAGGCGGCCGTCTTCCGCTCGTCGATGCGGCTGTCCGTGGTGGGCAACAGGTCTTGCGGGTTCAGGAAGCGGTCGCGGCGGCGGATGAAGGTGTGGTCCGCGCCCAGCTTCACGGTGCCCCGTCCCAGCGGATGGCTCACGATGAGCTTGGCGGCGAAGAGCCGGTTGCGCGAACGGTTGCGGCTGTCAATCTCCTGCTCCGTGCCGTCGTCGTGCATCTCGTGTGCCTGCTGCGTGTCCAGGCTGCTGCCGATGAGGGCATCGGCGGTCAGGTCGATGTGCCAGTCCTTCGCGTCGCCCTGGTAATAGGCATTCAGCTGGTGCGACGTGTTCTGCATCAGGTTGTGCGACGTCTTGTCCGTCCGTTCCTCCGGCGTGCCGTCGGGCTGCATGGTGGCATACCACGAGTCGAACGCCATCCGCAGGTCGGGCGTGCGGAAGAATTGGTACGACGCCCCCACGCTGTGCCGCGGGTTGAACGCATAGTCCACGCTGGCCGAGGCGCCCAGCGAGTGCCCCTTCATCCGGCGGTCGAACGCGTCGCGCACGTCGCGTGTCTGTCCTTCGCCGTCGGCGGGCGAGATGAGGTAGCGTGCGTCCCGTCCCATCCGTTCCTGATTCAGGTAGCCATAGGCCGAAGCCTGCACGGACAGGCCGCCGCGCTGGTAGTTCACGCCTGCTTGCTCGGCGTGTCCCGGGCGTCGCCCCTGCGTCAGGGCCAGGCGCACGTTGCCGCCCCAGCCATCGTCCCGTCCCCGGATGGTGCGGATGCGGATGACGGCTTTCACTTCGGCGTCGTATTCCGGGCCGGGATTGGTGATAAGCTCCACGCGGTCGATGTCGGCAGCATTCAGCCGGAGCAACTCCGTCACGTCTTGCAACTGTCTGTTGTCTATATAGATAAGTGGCGTCCCCTTGCCGAAGACCGTGAAGCCTTCTTCGGCCGAACCGCGCATGCCGGGCAGGCGCGCCAGGACGTCGGCGGCTGTCTCCAGCCGTGCCAACAGGCTGTGGCGCACGTCGGTCTCCAGCGTGCCGCCCTGTTTCAGCCGGTACTGCGGGCGGCGGGCAGTAATGACGGTTTCGTCCAGCGCCATCGAAACCGCCTGGAGCGTGCAGGTGATGCTGCCCTGTCCGTCGGTGGGTTGGAGCAGGGTCTCGTAGCCCACGCACGACACCTGGAGGAGGTAGCGTCCCGGCGAGGCGGGAGAGAGGGCGAAGCTGCCGTCTGCGCGGCTGCATGTGCCTTGCAGGAAGGTGGAGTCTGCGGCACTGAGCAGGACGACGTTGGCCAGTTCGACGGGCGTGCCTTCGGTGGTCTGCACCCGTCCGTGCAGGGCAGGTATGCTGTCGGTAGGGGTCGGAAGGGGCTGGGCTGTGAGTAGGCCTCCTGCCGTCAGCATCAGGAGGCAGCCCAAGCAAAGTTGTCTGAGCATGTTTTCGCGTCTTTTGGGTTTACGGCGCGAAGGTAGGAAAGCGTTGGCCGACGGGCGGAAACAAAAGGCTGACACTTGCCTGACATTTGTCTGACAACCGTCTGACAGCGTCACATCAGCCTATAGCAGAGTGGATTATTCGCAGACTTCGAGCACATACGCCCGGCCGCGGTCGCTGCTGATGCGCAGGTTGCTATGGGCCTCCAGGATGGGTTTGAGCCGTCGTATCAGGGTGTAGAGCGTTTCGTCGGCATTATCCTTGCCGGGCCAGAGGGCGCGGCAGATGTGTGGCTTCGTCAGGCGATGGGCATCGTTCAAGTAGAACATTTCCATCAGGGCGTGTTGCATGGGCGTCAGGTGCAGGCGCTCGTCGTGGTCGTTGTAGAAGCAGTCGTCGCGTGTGGAGAGCGAGAGGTTGCCCAGTGTGATGAGGCGTTTGTCGTCACAGTCTTCCGGGGCATCGGCCGTGTGGCCGCGTTGCGGGCGTCTGCGCAGAGACAGTCCTGCACCGCACAACAGGGCGATGGCCAGCAGCAAGAGCGACGGGGTCTGGTCGGACTGCGTGAGGATGAACCACGGCGTGCAGCGGGCATAGGCGCGGAACGAGAGAGCCAGACCGTCGGCCTCGGGGGTGAGCCACAGCACGGTGTCGCTCGGCAGGCAGTCGGCCGGTACGTCTCCGGCCGGTGTCCGGGCTTTGTCGGCCGACAGCACGCTGACGGTCAGCACGGCCCGTTCGCGCAGGGCTTCGATGGTCAGTGCCTGGGCAAAGGCCGGATAGTTGCCGCTGACGGTGACGGGCGCGTCCATGGCTTGCCTGAGGTGGGCGTAGGCGCGGAGCGTGTCGGGCTGTTGGGCGATGCGGCGTTCGTTCATGACGGTCTGTCGGACGGCTTGACTCAGGTCTTCGGCGATGCGGGTGCGCGTTTCGTCGTAACTGCGGTAGCCGAAGGCTACGGCCAGCACGGCCATCAGCAGGGGGATGAGCAGGGTTTTGTGCGGATTCATATCTCTTTGCAGGTAAGCAGATACATATAAATAGATTATGGGGTGCAAAGATATGGAATATGTTGATGCAGTGTTCATGCCGGCCGTGTTTTTTTCTGTTGTTTCCTGTTTGGGGCGCAACGCAGGACAGGGCAGACAAGGCGGCTGTCAGAAACAGATTCCTACAGCCAGCGATGCACTGTGCATCAGCTTGTGGCGTTCGATGTCCAGGCGTTGGCCTTCCACCGTGATGTAACGTACATTTTCGTAAGGGTCAAAGCCAGAACAAGTGTAACCGACAGATACCCGCAGGTGTTCGCCAATCATTGCGCAGAACGCTATTTGGGCGTGTGCAGACAGCCACCGGGCGCCGTGGTTTTTCACACGTTCGCTGCGGATGGCTGTCCACGCGCCTGCTTGGTTAGGGAAATAATCTATCTGTAAGGTTCGGTTAGGCGGAAGAGGCAGGGTAAGGCCCGGCGACAGGGCCAGGCTGAGCCCGCAGTCCCGGTCGCGTCCCACCCACCAGACAGGTGTGCTCAATCGGACAGAGGGCCGCAGGGCCAGGCAACAGATGGGCGAATCGTCGTTGCTTTGCCAGCGCCAGCGCTGGTCGGCAGTGGTACCGCCGAAAGACCGGCTATGGAGTTCACCGGCAGACCATAGGCCCAGTGTCAGTCCGGCATAGCGGAAAACCTGGTAAGTGGCTGATGCTTCCAACTCCCACAGGTCGTAGTTGTTTAGCGCGCCGCTTACCTCTATGTTCCACCGCTGACGTTTCTCTTCTTCTTGCCTTTCTTGTCCTTGCGCAAGTTGGGATATTGTCAGGCAGAAAACGGTCATTGTGATGGCGTAACTAAGCTTTTGCATACTCGTCATTTTTTGTTTGGTTAGGTTTTCGGCGGCAAAGTTACGCAGGAAATGCTGTCTACCCGCAAAAGCACGATGTACAAAGGAAATGCGTAAATCGTTGTATAATAGCATATAAATAGAAAAGACCGATGTACATCAGCCTTTGGAACGAAGAAAAACAGGAGGGAAATGCCGCTTTGTCAGAACCCGGCGATGAATTCGTCAAAAGAACCGTCGGTCACGCCCAGCTTCTCCTTCAGCCGCATCTTCCGGCGCGAGATGCTGCCTTTGGCGATGTGGTAGATGTCGGCCAGCACGGCCAGCGGCAGTTCCATCTTGACCAGGCAGCAGAAGCGCACGTCTTCCTCCGTCAGCAGCGGGCAATGGGCGCGCAACCGTTCGGTGAAGCGGTCGAAACAGGCATCGGTGTTGCGCGTCACGGTTTCCCAGTCTTCGTCGCCCAGGTGCAGGGCGCCTTGTTCGTTTCGTCTGCCGCACAAGATGGGGATGGTAATGGCGTTGAGGCTGCGGTAGTACTCCAGCTTCCGTTGTGTGGCCTCCAGTTCTTGCTGGCGCAGCCGCCGTTCCAAGTGCGCCTCGCGCCGTTTGTTGCGGATGAACAGGGCCAACAGCAATCCGATGAGTGCCAGTGCGGCCGACAGCACGCGGTAGAACATCACCTGTCCGGCGTCTCGCTCGCGTTCAGCCCGCTCGGCCCGTTCGCGCTGCAGGCGGTATTCGTCCGAACTGCTTATTTTTTCTTGCAGTTCCTCGCGGTGGTCGGCGTCCAGCGAGTCGCGCAGGTCGGCGTGCCGTTTCATTTCGGCCAGTGCGCGGCCGGGGTGTCCGGTCGCTTCTTCCAGGCGTGCCAGGTCCCGGCAGGCCTGCACACGTTCGCGCAACGAAAACTGTGCGTAGTCCTTCTCCAAGTAGTAGCGGGCCGAATCGTACCTGTCCAGCATCAGGAAGGCTTCCGCCCGCAGCAGGCGGCAGGCCGGCGATGCGGCTTCCGGCGACAGCACGGCCAGGGCACTGTCTGCCTGCCTCTCTGCCAGGAAGAGGCGTGCCAAGTCTTTGCGTGCTTCGGGTCGCTGGGGCAAGGCGCGTTGCAACAGGGTTTGGGCCGTTCCGTGCTTGCCGCGTGCGATGAGCGAACGGGCTTTTTCGTGCCGCACCTCGGCCAGCAGCACACTGTCTTGCAGACCTTGGGTGATGCGCAGGGCGTTGTCCAGGCACGAGTCTTCGGCTATTCTTTGCAGTTTGAAGCGATTGATGCGTCCCAGTTCCAGGCTGATGCGTGCGTGGAGCATGCTGTCGCGTCCGGCCAGGCAGGCGGCCTGGCGATAGCAGTCGGCGGCGTGCAGCAGGTAGTGTTCGCGGTGCAGGGCCTGGCCTTGGCGGAAATAGTCATCGGCTGTGTGAAGCGTATCCGCTCCTTGACGGCACGAGAAAACCGACAGTAGCGGCAGGAGGAGTAGGAGCTGGGAAAGTGCTTTTCTCATTCGGCGGAATGTGTTATTGTTTATCCAGCATAGCGTGTGATACCTATGTGTATTGAATTGAAGTCGCAAAGATAGTGCTTTATTTCTTAGAAAGAAGTTTTTGTCCGTGCAAAAGAACACCCCGGGGCCTTGTAAGGCCGCCGGGGTGCATAGTTTTGGAAGGAGGGTGCATCAAAATAGAGATTACCTGTCATTAGCTTCGCTCAAAACCTCTTTTTACTATTTCATTAAGGTATAGTCTGTCATGTCTGTCATCCCGAGCGTAGTCGAGGGATCTCAAGATTGGTTAAGTGAGATGTTTCCAGAATGATAGTTGTTTGTCATTTTGATACATCCTCCAATCGTCAGTCTGTCAATATCCGAAGATATCCTCCGTGGTCAGTTCCGTGACGGGACCGAGCTTTTTCAGCGCGTTCATGTCCAGGTCTTTCTTGTTGCCCAGGATGCCGTAGATGTACGTGCGGTCCTTCACCCACTTCTGCTGGAAGGCAGCCACGTCGTCCAGCGTCATCTGCTGCACATCGTTGTAGAGCTTGATGCGGCTGTCCACATTCTGCCCCATGTCTTGTGCGTCCAGATAGTTCCAGATGATGCCCATCTTGGTGATGCGGTCAGTGCGCAGGCGGGTAATCATGCCTTCCTTGGCCAAGCGGAAAGCGTTTTCGGACAACGGCATGTTGTTGATGATGTCGTTGAAGGTATTCACCGCATCCATCAGCTTGTCGCTCTGCGTGGCTATCTGCGAGATGAAGTAGTAAGTCTGGTCGAGGTAGCCCGGTGCGTTCAGTCCGGCCCAGGCGGAGTAGGCCAGTCCGCGGCTCTCGCGCATCTCCTGGAAGACGATGCTGTTCATGCCGCCGCCGAAGTATTCGTCGTAGAGCTGGCGTCCCGGTTCGCTGGCGGGGTCGAACTTCTCGCCGCGGTTGGAATACTGCATCATATAGAGGTTTTTGGCGTCATAGGGAGCCACATAGACGTGTGTCTCGGGCGTCTGTTGCAGGGCCAGGCGGTGAGTAGGCGCGGGAATGTCCTTCAGCGCGTCGGGCGTGCGGTGCTCCTTGTCGATGACGGCCAGCAGTTCGTCCTGTGTGCTGGGGCCGTAGTAGAGGATGCGGTGCTTGTAGCCATTCAGGTTGTGGATGCGGTCTACCAATGTCTGCGGGTCTGTACCCTTCAGTTCGGCTTCGCTCAATGCCACCTTGGTGACTTGCGGGCCGTACCACACGTATTGCATCAGTCGGCTGAAGTTGCTCGATTGGCTCAGCTTGGCATCCTTGCGGGCTTTCAGCTGGTCGGCCACGAGGTTGGTGTAAGCCTGCGGGTTGACCTGTGCGTCGGCCAGCAGCTTCTCGAAGAGGGCGATGGCCTGCGGCAGGTATTCATTGAGGCCCGTCAGCGTGACGTAGGTGCGGCGGCCTCCGCTGGAGACACCGAAGCTGCATGCCATGCGGTAGAACTCCTGCTTCACCTGTTCGGGTGTCAGGTCGCTCGTGCCCAGGTATTCCAGGTATTGGGCGGCCATGCTGAGGTAACGGTCCTGTTCGTTGCCCATGTCGAAGAGGTAAATCAGTTGGAAGATGTCGTCCTTGGTGTTCTGCTTGTAGAGCACGGGCACGGCGCCGCCCTTGGCCGACAGTTGGGTCAGGTCTTTGCTGTAGTCCAGGAACACCGGTTCGATGGGCGTAGCCTTGGCGGCTTCGTCCTGAATCTGGCGGAGGAAGGCACTGGCCGTGTCGCGGTTCATGGCGATGGGCGTGATTTGCGGCTTGTCAATCTTCTTTTCGTTGGGGTCCTTGCCTTGGCGCTTGTAGATGATGGCGTAGTTGTCATCGCGCAGGTACTTGTTGGCCAGGGCCATGACCTGTTCCTTGGTCACTTTCGAGGCGCGCTCCAGCTGAGTGACTTCATCGGCCCATTCCGTGCCGTTGACGAAAGACTGCACGAACCAGTCGGCGCGTCCGGCGTTGCTCTGCAGCAGGTATTGCTGGTAGAGCTTGAAGTTGTTCACCGTGGCTTCCAGCAGGGCGTTGTCAAAGTCGCCGTCGCGCAGCTTCTTCAGTTCGGCCAGGAGCAGGTCTTTCACTTCGTCCAGCGTTTGTCCGGCCTTGGGGCGTCCGGCCATGACAAAGGTGCCATAGTCCGCCATCAGCGAGGGATAGGCATAGGCACTCAGGGCCTTCTGCTGCTGCGCGATGTCCAGGTCGATGAGGCCGGCCTGTCCGTTGTACAGGATTTGTCCCACCACCTGCATCAGTTCGGCATCGGGGTCGGAGGCGGCAGGCAGGCGCCAGGCCAGGGTGATGTTCTCGGCTTCCGGACCCAGCACTTCGCGGGTGAGGGGCGCGGTGATGTCATCTTCCTTGGGCAGGTTCAGCACAGGCAGTTCAGGATTGGGCTGCAGCGTACCGAAGTACTGGTCCAGCGTGGCAATCATCTGGTCGGGGTCGAAGTCGCCGCTGAGGCAGATGGCCATGTTGTTGGGCACGTACCACGTCTTGTAGTAGTTCTTGATGTTGGTGATGGAGGGGTTCTTCAAGTGTTCCTGCGTGCCCAGCACCGTCTGCGAGCCGTAGGGATGGTGGGGGAAGAGGGTGGCCAGCATGGCCTCGTACACCTTGCGCGAGTCGCGCGTCAGCGACATGTTCTTCTCTTCGTACACCGTCTCCAGTTCCGTATGGAATCCGCGGATGACGCAGTTCCGGAAGCGTTCGGCCTGAATCTTGGCCCACTCCTCCACCTGGTTGGCGGGGATGTCCTCGGTGTAGCAGGTGACGTCGAAGCTGGTGTAGGCGTTGGTGCCGTTGGCGCCGATGGCGGCCATCAGCTTGTCATATTCGTTGGGGATGGCATACTTGGAAGCCTCGTAGGACAGGCTGTCTATCACGTGGTAGATGGCCTTGCGCTCGGCCTCGTCGGTGGTCTTGCGGTAGACCTCGAACTGTTGTTCAATCTGGTCCAGCAGGGGCTTTTCGGCCTCGTAGTTCTGCGTGCCGAAGTTCGTGGTGCCCTTGAACATCAGGTGTTCGAAGTAGTGGGCCAGGCCGGTGGTTTCGGCAGGGTCGTTCTTGCCGCCCACGCGCACGGCGATGTAGGTCTGGATGCGCGGTTCGTCCTTGTTGACACTCATGTAGACCTTCAGGCCGTTGTCCAAGGTGTAGATACGTGCCTGCAACGGGTCATTGGGCACGGTCTCGTACTCGTACTTCGTGGAGCAGCTCCACAAAGCCAGGGTCGCCAGCGCAAGGGCAGGCAGCCCCATTCGTTTCAGCAGTTTGTTCATAACATGGATGATATTAAGTTGGATAGTTCTAAGTCATGTGGACAGGCGTTTTTTTGCAGGCTACACTTATTACTTCTTATTGTCCTGCAAATATATGCGTTTTTTTCATGCTTTTGCGCGTGGAACGCCGGTATTTTTCTGCTTTAAGCAGAAAATGAGTGGCGTGTCTGTCCCGCGATATCCCTGTCTGCGGGCGGAGACTATTGCGGACACGGACGGAGATATCTCCGTATACGGGCGGGGATATCTCCGCCTAAGCACTGGGATACAACATCTTGCAAATTATATTTATATATAATCAGAATAGGACAATGATAACCATCGAACAACAGAAGGACGTCCGGGAGCGTACCGAAGCGTTGAACCGCTACCTTTACCCTCCGAAGAAAGGAGGAACCCTGAAGAGAATGCTGTTGTATATAGGTATCCTGCTTGCTTGTTGCGCCGCCGTGTCTTGCCGCTCTTCCAGAGAGGAGGTGTCGGCATCGGCCAATCCCTACCTGAACCGCTACTTGGCTGTCCCGGCAGATTCGGCCTCTCTCACGGTCTCCGACCCTGCCCAAGCCACCGGCCGGTTGAACGACGAACAGTTGCACGAGCAGGTCAATCCCGAAAAAGAAGCCTCGTGAGCCGACGTCTTGAGCCGGATTATGGACTATTTTTGGCCAGGAAGGCGCTAATGGGCAAACTTTTTCATAACTTTGCGCTCTGAACGTAAATTTTCCATTATGATAACCATCGAACAACTGAAGGACGTCCGGGAGCGTACCGAAGCGTTGAACCGCTACCTGGACATCGAAGGCAAGAAGATACAAGTGGAGGAAGAACAGCTGCGCACGCAGGCACCCGGATTCTGGGACGACCAGAAGGCGGCCGAGGCGCAGATGAAGAAGGTGAAGGGCCTGCA
>DWZE01000003.1 GCA_019118325.1 Candidatus Bacteroides intestinavium | reverse complement strand
CCAATACCTCTGTGTATACGGCTCATTGGCTGACTATCGGCTTAACTCCTATAAGTAGGATTTTAATTCTTTAGACGCAGATGACGCGGATGACGCGGATTCATTTTCTTTATTGACTGATTATCCGTTATCAAAGACTATAGCTCAGCGTCATCCGCGTCATCTGCGTCTAAAGAATTAAAATCCTACTTATAGGAGTTAAGCCGATAGTCAGCCAATGAGCCGTATACACAGAGGTATTGGCTCAACTCCCTAACTTCGTGGCTTCTTAATCCCTTAACTCCTCAAAAGCATCTCCGGCTGCAAATGTAGCATTTATCCATCAGTCTGCCACCAAAATACAGTGTATTTCCGATACCCTAAGAGAAAGAGCCGCCTTTGCCGCCAAGAAAAAACCTTCAATTCCTTTCCCATCTTTCGGCAATTGCGTACCTTTGTCCCCAAACGCAAAGCAGAGTTATGGTACGCATCTTTCTGACCGGCTACATGGGAGCCGGCAAGACAACTTTAGGAAAAGCCTTCGCCCGCGAGATGGGACTGTCGTTCATCGACTTGGACTGGTATATCGAGTCGAGGTTTCACCAGACGATTGCCCAGCTGTTTGCCGGACGGGGCGAGGACGGCTTCCGCCAACTGGAACGGAACATGTTGCACGAGGTGGGCGAATTCGAGGACGTGGTGGTTTCCACCGGCGGAGGGACGCCCTGCTTCTTCGACAACATGGACTACATGAACGCCCAGGGACAGACCGTCTTCCTGGATGTGGATGTGGAAACCCTGTTCCGCCGCCTGCGCGTGGCCACGCAGCAACGCCCCATCCTGCGCGACAAATCGGAAGAAGAATTGCGTGCCTTCATTGGACAGGCGTTGGCCGACCGTGCCCCTTACTATGCGCAGGCACGCTACCGGTTTGACGGCAGCCAGCTGGAAAGCCGCGAACAGATTGCCGAATCGGTGCAACGGTTAAGGGGGGTGCTGGGGGTATAAACCCTGTCCTGTACCGGCATAGGAAAGGCGGGTGCCTGAATACAACCCATCGAATAACAATCATCCAATACGTGCTCGCATGAAAAGATTTGTAACAGTAGTCCTCATGGCTATATTGCTTGCCGCTTGTGAGGGCAGGAAAGAAATGGCCGATGGCTTGGAAAGGATTCCGGTCAACGTGGAAGATGTGGCCGAAGATGCCGGTGCCTTCCTGGAAAAGATAGAAATCGTTCCTTTGGAGACCAACGATTCCATCCTGTTTGATACGCCTTCGCAGATTTTCTATGATAAGGAGGCGGATATGTATGTGTTGATGAGCGATATGAATGTGTTCACCTTCACCGGCGACGGAAAATCCATCGGCAGTTCGGTGAAGAAGCGAGGGCCGGGGCCGGACGAATACACGTTGCCCATGGACATCAAGTTCAATCATTTCCTCGATGGAATTGATTTGCTGACTCCTTACGGCACCATCTATACCTATAGTCCCACTTTTGAATTGCTGGCACGTCGTACGTTCAAGCCTGAATTTGTCCTTGAGTGCATGATGCCTTTGGATTCTTTCCGTTATGTATTCAAATATGTCTCTTTATGGGTGGACCAGGAAATTGGATTTGCAGACCTCCGGACGGGGGATATCAGCATTGCCAATTATGACGGCATGATATCGAGCGGAAACGGGCTTTATCATCCGCATTTTCATAAAATCGGTGATGATTTTTATTTTATTCCCCAAGGCGTAGACTACTACATTTATCAGATGGACACGTTGCGGAAAGAGGTTTTTCCGGTGATGTATCTGGACTTCGGGGAAGCGGAAATCAAGGAAGAGGATTTGCCGGGAAGAGGTACCGGCAAAAGGGTGGATAATGACAAAGACCGGTTGGATATAGCCCATAAACAGTTAGAACGGAAAAAATTCTTGAGAGAATCCACTGAATATATACTACCCATGCAAAAGATAATCAACGGGAAGTATGTCTACATCTGCTTAAAGAAAGGACAAGGAATAGGACACTATATCTACAACCGCACCAAAAGGGAAGGCTACCTGCTGCAAGATGAAAAGCCATTGCGTATGAATCCCGGCTTTGGTTTGGACGGCAATGCCTTGTTGACGGTTTGCCAGCCTGTCGAGCTCCCGCTGTTGGCAGACCGCCGTTTCATGTCGCCGGAACAGATTGCCGTGATGGAAAACCTGAAGGAAGACGACAATCCTGTCATCCTGAAATATTATTTGAAGGAATAAAACGGGAATATTGCCCACAAAATGCCCCTACCTCTTTCCTATCTTCTTGCAAATGCGTACCTTTGCCGACAAACCACATAAACTTAATCGACAAAGTAATAGGAAATGAGAAAATGGCGCATTGAAGACTCGGAAGAGCTGTACAACATCACCGGTTGGGGCACTTCCTACTTTGGCATTAATGAGAAAGGACATGCAATCGTGACTCCACGCAAGGATGGCGTGGCCGTTGACTTGAAAGATCTGGTGGACGAACTCCAGTTGCGTGACGTGACGGCCCCTATGCTGTTACGCTTCCCTGACATTTTGGACAACCGCATCGAGAAGATTTCTTGTTGTTTTCAGAAAGCAGCCGAGGAGTACGGTTACAAAGGCGAGAATTTCATCATCTATCCCATCAAGGCCAATCAGATGCGCCCCGTGGTGGAGGAGATGATCACCCACGGCAAGAAGTTCAACCTGGGACTGGAGGCCGGCTCCAAACCTGAACTGCATGCAGTGATTGGCCTGAATACAGACCCGGATTCGCTGGTGGTGTGCAACGGATACAAGGACGAGGACTTCATCGAACTGGCCCTGCTGACGCAGAAGATGGGCAAACGCATCTTCCTCGTAGTGGAGAAGCTGAACGAACTGAACCTCATCGCACGCATTGCCAAACAACTGAATGTGCGGCCCAATATAGGTATCCGCATCAAACTGGCTTCCAGCGGCAGCGGCAAATGGGAGGAAAGCGGAGGCGACGCCAGCAAGTTCGGACTGACTTCCAGCGAATTGCTGGAGGCCTTGGCCTTCTTGGAGAAAAAGAACATGAAGGATTGCCTGAAACTGATTCACTTCCACATCGGCAGCCAGATTACCAAGATACGCCGCATCAAGAACGCCCTGCGCGAAGCGTCGCAGTTCTACGTGCAGCTGAACAAGATGGGCTTCAA
The DNA here is from genome assembly GCA_019118325.1 of Candidatus Bacteroides intestinavium. Classification (GTDB taxonomy): domain Bacteria; phylum Bacteroidota; class Bacteroidia; order Bacteroidales; family Bacteroidaceae; genus Bacteroides; species Bacteroides intestinavium. The sequence continues at coordinate 5,377 of DWZE01000003.1, read as the reverse complement.
CCTGGAGTTCGTGGATACGGGCGGAGGCATGGGCGTGGACTATGACGGCACGCGGTCCAGCAGCAGCGAAAGTTCCGTGAACTACTCCATCCAGGAGTATGTCAACGACGTGGTGTCCACCTTCGTAGACGCAGCGGACAAGCACGGATTCCCCCACCCCAACATCATCACAGAAACAGGCAGGAGCCTGACGGCCCATCACTCCGTGCTGATTATCGAAGTGCTGGAAACAGCCTCATTGCCGGAAATGGATGACAATTGGGAACCCGAGGAAAATGCCCACGAACTGGTGAAGGAGCTTTACCAAATCTGGGACAACCTGAACCAGCGCAGCATGCTGGAACCCTGGCACGACGCCCAGCAGATACGCGAAGAAGCCCTCGACCTCTTCAGTCACGGCATTGTGGACCTGAACACACGGGCGCAGATTGAGAAACTCTATTGGAGCATCTGCCGCGAAATCAACTCGATTGCCAGCAACATGAAGCACTGTCCCGAGGAGTTCCGCAAGCTCAGCAAGCTATTGGCCGACAAATATTTCTGCAACTTCTCTTTGTTCCAGTCGTTGCCGGACTCGTGGGCCATCGACCAGCTGTTCCCCATCATGCCCATCCAGCGCCTGGACGAAAAGCCCGACCGGGAAGCCACCCTTCAGGACATGACGTGCGACTCGGACGGAAAGATTGCCAATTTTGTCTCTTCGCGCCCCGATGTCAGCACCCTGCCTGTGCATTCGTTGCGCGACAAGGAGCCGTACTATCTCGCCGTCTTCCTTGTAGGTGCCTACCAGGAAATCCTGGGTGACATGCACAACCTTTTCGGAGATACCAATGCCGTGCACATCTCCGTCAACAGCAAGGGCTACACCATCGACCAGCAGATAGATGGCGAGACCGTGGCCGAGGTGCTGGACTATGTGCAGTACAACCCCAAACGGCTGGTGAGCAAGCTGGAGACATGGGTAAGCCAGTCCGTCAAGGAAGGCCGCATCACGCTGGAAGAAGGCAAGGAATTCCTGACCAACTATCGTTCGGGACTTTACGGCTATACCTATTTAGAATAAGTAAACACATTCAGGAACCAAGCAGACAAGGCTACAGACGCAAGACACGTTTTGTGGCCTTATCTGCTTGCTTCCTCGCAACTAATCATAATGACAATGACAATGGAGAAACTGACAGTCATCAAGGTTGGTGGCAAAATTGTAGAGGAAGAAGCCACGCTATGCAAGTTGTTGGATGACTTTGCCGCCATCCCCGGATACAAAGTATTGGTACACGGAGGCGGACGTTCGGCCACCAAGCTGGCCACCCGACTGGGCATCGAGAGCCGGATGGTGAACGGACGGCGCATCACCGATGCCGACATGCTGCAAGTGGTCACCATGGTCTATGGCGGCCTGGTGAACAAGAACATCGTGGCCGGCCTGCAGGCACGGGGGATAAATGCCCTCGGACTGACGGGCGCCGACATGAATGTCATCCGTTCCGCCAAGCGTCCCGTAAAGGACGGTGTGGACTATGGTTTTGTAGGCGATGTGAAGCAAGTGGACGGCAGCCTGCTGGGCGATCTCATCGGGCGCGGCATCGTGCCGGTAATGGCTCCTTTGACGCACGACGGCGAGGGACATATCCTGAACACCAACGCCGATACCATCGCGGGCGAGACAGCCAAAGGACTGGCCGGCCGTTTCGACGTGACACTGGTCTTCTGTTTCGAAAAGAAAGGCGTCCTGCGCGATGAGAACGACAATGACAGCGTCATCCCCCTGATAACACCGGCCGATTTCCACCAATATGTGGCCGACGGCACCATACAAGGCGGCATGATTCCCAAACTGGAGAATGCGTTCGAAGCCCTCCGGGCCGGAGTCAGCGAGGTTATCATCACCTCTGCAGCGGCCATCGGCCATGAAGGGGGGACGCGTATCTTAGGAAATTCCATCCAGCAGTCCTAATAAATGTAAAAAAGCAAAGCAGTCCCGTAACTTTACCCTTGTTCAACCGTCAATCCTAATAGAAATGCAAACACTCGATTTCCGTCGTGACATCCTCCCGCTGAAAGACAAACTCTTCCGGCTGGCCTTGCGGATTACATTCGACCGGGCAGAGGCAGAGGACATCGTGCAGGAGACGATGATTCGGGTGTGGAGCAAGCGTGACGAATGGCCTGCATTCTCTTCTATAGAGGCTTATTGCCTGACGATAGCAAGAAACCTGGCCATTGACCGTAGCGAGCGGATGGATGCCCGCACCGTGGAACTGACCGCGGAGGCCGAGCAGGCACCCGACACTTCGGGCCCCCACGAAAGGCTGGTGGACAAAGAACGGATGCAGTTGCTGCACCGTCTGATTGCCACCCTCCCCGAGAAGCAGCGCACCGTGCTGCAGTTGCGGGATGTGGAGGAGAAAAGTTACAAGGAGATTGCCGAAGTCATGGGCATCACCGAAGACCAAGTCAAGGTGACCTTGTTCCGGGCACGGCAGAAAGTGAAACAACAGTTTATGAACATAGAGAATTATGGACTCTGACAAGCAAATAGAAGAACTCTTGCAGCGTTATTGGCTGTGCGAAACGTCCGTGGAGGAAGAGGCGCGGTTGCGTGCCTTCTTCAGCAGCACGGATGTTCCTGCCCACTTGTGCCGCTACAAGGCGTGGTTTGCCTACACGGACGGATGCCGCGAGGACTGTTTGGGCAAGGATTTCGATGCCCGGATATTGTCGCGGATAGACGCCCCGGTGGTAAAGGCCAAACGCGTCACGCTGGCTTCGCGCTTCATGCCCTTGCTCAAAGCCGTGGCCGTAGTGGCCGTGGTGGTAGGATTGGGCGGCGTGGTGCAGCAATCGTTCTTCGCCGATGTGGAGGAAGTGGCCGTAGGCGACACCATTGGCCGACAGATATCCGCTCCATCGGTGGCCTTGTCGGGCGAGGTTCCGGATGCGGCAGCTGAGAAAGAGAAGCTGGACAGCCTGAAGGGCGTCGAGCAGCCGGTGGAACCGTTCATCCAGCATTGATTCTTTTTCATTTGCGTTTCATATAACATTTTCATTTGCTTTAAAAATATAGTTAGTGTGCTTTATTAGGACTATTGAGGCTGTGAAGTTTCAATTCTCTCAAAATCTTATGAAAAAACTAACATAAAAAGGGACACTGCGTGAGCAGCGTCCCTTTTGTCGTTTAGAGAATCCCCCGCTGTTTCCATCATCGGAAGTACGGGGGCAAAGTTATTGTGTAAGAGAGAATTTAATGTCCGCCTATCAGAGTTCGTAGATGTTCTTCTTCGGCAAATCCAGTTCCTTGGGCTCGCCTTTGTACCCGATGCTGCCACTGCCGGTGGTGCGGGCTTTCAGGTAGTCTGCGGCATAACAAGTGATGTCGCCCGAACCGGCCACAGAGGCATTGACACTCTTGGCCCTCAGCCCGGAGGCATGCAGGTCGCCCGAACCGGCTACGCTGTATTGGGCTTCTCCAGCTTCCCCACGCAAGGTCAAATCTCCCGAACCGGCTACGGAAGCTTGCACAGAGGATGCTCTCACCCCATTCAGCACCACGTCTCCCGACCCGGCAACCGTGGTTGTGAGTTCCCGGCATTCCATACTTCCTAACGCGATGTCGCCTGAGCCTGCCAAGACAACTGAGGCATGGGTGCAACGGATGTCCTTCCCCTCAATGTCGCCCGAACCGTTCAGTTGGATGTGCAACGATCCGTCGGCATCCAAGTTGCCCAAAGAGATATCGCCGGAGCCATTCATGACAGCTTCCTGCAGGCCGGCACTCGATGCGTTGATTTCCAGCTTGGTATAAGTCACGCTGTAGCCTTTCTTGAAACTGACGTAGAGCGTGCCTCCTTTCTCGTGGATGTCCAGCGCTTCGGCGATGTTGTCCGAGGTATGGACAACGACCTGAGGTTTGCCCGGCTTCTGCGTGTACGTAATGCCGGCACTGCCGTTCAACACAATCTTGTTGAAGTCGCCTACCTTGATCTCCTTGGTCACGTAGTTCTTGCTCTCCTTGATACGCTTGTTGCCCCAGTCTTGGGCACTCGATGCGCAACTGCTTGTTGTCAGCAGAGTTGCGAGTGCGATGCAAATAGTCTTTGTTTTCATTATCTTCTTATTTATTAATGGATGTTCCTTTACTCATTAGACGAGCCCCGGGCCATAAAAGTTGCACGGATGCCTTCTTTTTTCTGAAGATTTTTCCTCGGCCTTTCCTTATCCAAATCTTATGCCAAACTTATAAACAGCTGATTTTAAGCAAGAATACTCTTCATGGCATTGTCCGATATCGAACACTCTGTCCGTTTTCGCGCACGCAAACGTCTCCGGCCGCTTGCCGATGTCACGCATTCTTTGTTCTTTTGCAACCGGAAAGGAAGAAACATGACCGCAACAGACTATACGTATGAAGATCCCGAATTGGGCCGTTTCCACATCCGCGTGAGCCCGCGTGCCCGACGCCTGACTTTCCGGGCCAAGAACCGGGAACTTTGGGTGACCATCCCCGCCGGGGCCTCTGTGGGCGAAGTGAAGCGCGCCATAGACAGCCTGCGCCCGCGCCTCCGCCACCTGATGTCCACGCAAGCACGTCCGCCGATAGATTGGAAATTCCGGATTGACGCCCCTTGCTTCCGCTTGTCCTTGACGCGGGGGACAACTTCGCGCTTCCTCATCCGCCGCGAAGGCGAGGAAACGCAGATAGTCTGTCCGCCCGATACCAACTTTGCCGACACGCAACTGCAGGACTGGCTGCACCGGGTGGTGGCCGAAGCCATGCGCCACCGGGCCAAAGAGGTCCTGCCGCTACGTCTGGAGATGTTGGCCCGTGCCCACGGCCTGACCTACAACAGCGTGAAGATAAACGCCAGCGCCGGCCGTTGGGGCAGCTGCTCTGCCCGTGGAGACATCAACCTGTCCCTCCACCTGATGCTGTTGCCCCTGCATCTGATAGACTATGTCCTCCTGCACGAGCTGAGCCATACCCGCGAGATGAATCACGGCCCGCGTTTCTGGGCTCTGCTGAACCGGATGACAGCAGGGAAGGCACAGGCCCTCCGCGAGGAGCTGAAAGGTTATCGCTGCAACTTCTGAGAATCAAGCCCATAGCCCTCATGCACGCCGCCCCGGACCGGGGGATATCCCCGGACACGGGCGGAGATATCCCCGCTCGCAAGCCGTGATATCCCCGGGCACGGGCCGTGATATCTCTACAGAAAGGGCCGGAATCCTATTTGAAGCGCGACGTATCCACCGCCTCCCTTTTCTTCTCCTGATAGCCGCCGAACTTCCAGGCAAAGGAGAGGCCCACCGAGCGGAAGCACGAATAATCGTTCGTCACCCATTGGCGGCCGTAGCGTATCTGCGGGTCGATGCCGGC
>DWZE01000031.1 GCA_019118325.1 Candidatus Bacteroides intestinavium | reverse complement strand
ATTGTACGGCTTTGCGGGAGGATATCTCCGCTTTTGTCCAGAGATATCTCCGTCCTTGTCCGAAGATATCTCTGTCTTGGCCCGAAGATATCTCCGCCCGTGGGTTTCATGCCCCAATTAATTCCGCCAACAGGTGTATTTTGTATTTCAGAATAATACATCTATCTTTGTATTGGCTTTTAGGATTGAGTTTTTGGGGGATGGCACTTTAAGATGCTTATTGCTTGTGAAATGCAGCACTAAAAGCTATACTTTTGGCTAACGGAACATAAATTGAAGAAAATGTGATGAGAAAGACTTTGTTGTATATCATGCTTGCTTGCATGGGACTGTGTAGTTGTCATACGGAGAGGCTGTCGGAGCGTATATATAATAAAGGTGTAAACGTGATTCCGGCTCCGGAACTGATGGAGCAGGGAAGGGGGATGTTTGTGTTGGACGAGGATGTAACCATCGGCGTGTCCCATGATTCGATTTTGCCGGTGGCTTCTTTTTATGCACAGAAGATGCGTGTCTCGACCGGTTACGGGCTTCCGCTGGAAGAAAGTGGGGCAATCCGTTTGTCCATCGACAAGACGGTTGCGGGGGATGAGGCTTATCGGCTTAGCGTGACTCCGGACGGAGTGGATGTGCGCGCTTCCTCCCTGCGTGGCCTGTTCTATGGCATGGCTACGTTCATGCAACTTCTTCCAGCAGAGATAGAGTCGACGGCATGTGTGGATGGGGTGGAGTGGACTGTTCCGGAGGTGGAAGTTGTGGACAGTCCGAGATTTCCCTATCGGGGCCTGATGCTCGACGTGACCCGCCACTTCATTTCCGTAGAGGGGTTGAAAAAGCACATGGACATGTTGGCTTCGGTAAAAATCAATACACTGCATCTTCATCTCAGCGACTATCAGGGCTGGAGGGTGGAAATCAAGAAATATCCCCGGCTTACAGAAGTCGGTGCCCGGCGTATTGATGAATATGGCAAGGAATATTCCGGTTATTATACGCAGGATGATATCAGGGAAATTGTGGACTACGCGCGTCAACGTTTTATCACCGTCATTCCCGAAATAGATGTGCCCGGGCATAGCCTGGCTGCCATAGCTGCTTATCCGGAACTGTCGTGTACGGGCGAAAACTACGAGGTGATGAGCCGATGGGGAAGATTCCCTGTGGTATTTTGTCCGGGGAAAGAGGTGATGTTCGAGATGTTGGACGACATCTTTGCCGAAATGTGCGCCCTGTTTCCCGGTCCGTATTTCCATATCGGCGGTGATGAATGTCCGAAGGAAGTCTGGAAAACTTGTCCGCACTGTCAGCAGCGGGTACGGGAAGAAGGATTGTGGGCAGACAGTAAGCATTCGTCAGTAGACAAGCTGCAGAGTTATGCCATAGCCCGGTGCGAGCGCATCCTCAAGAAATACGGCAAGAAGATGATAGGCTGGGACGAAATACTGGAAGGCGGACTGGCTCCCGATGCTACAGTGATGTCGTGGAGGGGGGAATCGGGTGGTATTGCTTCGGCACTGATGGACCATGACGTGATTATGACCCCTGCCAGCGGCGGCATGTATCTAGATTATTATCAGGGAAACGCTCAGGCAGAACCTTTTGCCTGGGGAGGGTATGTCCCTATCAGCAAGACCTATTCGTACAATCCGGTGCCGGACACGCTGGTACGGATGGGCAAGGAACAGTATATACTGGGCGTGCAGGCCAATGCCTGGGCGGAATGTATGTACACGGAAGATATTGTGGAATATCAGGTCTATCCGCGTATATTGGCAGTGGCGGAAGTGGGGTGGACCCCGTGGGCGAAGAAGGACTTTGCAGACTTCTCGCGTCGGCTGGATAACGCTGCGGTCCGGATGGATTGCCGCGGAATAAACTACCATATACCGGTGCCCGAACAGCCGGACTATTGTCGGAACCATGTGGCCTTTACAGACAGTGCGGTAGTGCAGTTCTCCACTTCACGGCCCATGAAGATGGTATATACCCTGGATGGAACGGAACCCGGGCCGGAGTCTGCTGTCTATACGGAACCGCTTGTATTCAGGGAGAACGGTCTGATAAAAATACGCAGCGTGTTGCCTTCGGGCAGGATGGGTATCGTGCGGGAAGTGGAGGTGGAGCGCCAGACCTTTTTACCGGCATCGGGCGATGAACCGAAGCACGAGGGACTGCATTTGCGCTTTTCACCGACGCGCTGTCTGTATGTCAGCCAGCTGGATGATGTAAGAGACTGGAAAGACAGTGTTCTCACCTCTATAGAACCCATCGTGAAGCTCCGGAAGAACAAGTATTCGGGCGTGGAATTCTATGTGGCTGTGGCAGAGGGATATTTCTATGTGCCTGAGGATGGCATTTATGAATTCTCTTCCAATAACACGCGGATCACCATCGGTGGCAAGCTGGCGGTAGACAATGACGGTAAGCCACAGGTCAACTCCAAATACGGCCGTTCGCTGGCTTTGCGCAAGGGTTGGCACAGCATCAAGGTGGAGCAGATTTCCAATTTTATCGGTGGCTGGAACTCGCAGCAGCGCAATGACGGGGCGGTGCGCTTCCGGAAATACGGAGAGCAGGCATGGACGCGGATCACGGCAGACCGCCTGAAGTATAATTGACTATGCGTTTGCGGTTAAACTTGAATAAAAGGCCTGTGGACAGATTTCTATCTTAAAAGGAGAAAAAATTGTTCTTTTTCTGATTATTCACTACTTTTGCGCGGAAATCAAAAATCTCTAATTAAAGCACATTATGAGTTTTAATATTGCGAAGACAAATGCGAAGCGAGTTGTGATTGTGGGTGGAGGTTTCGGTGGCTTGAAATTGGCCAACGCACTCCGCAAAACCGGTATGCAGGTGGTGTTGGTGGATAAGAATAATTTTCATCAGTTTCCGCCATTGATCTACCAGGTAGCCTCGTCTGGCATAGAGCCGAGTTCTATTTCATTCCCTTTCCGTAAGATATTCCGTAAACGTAAGAATTTCTATTTCCGTATGGCTGAGGCACGGTCCATCTTTCCGGAAAAGAAGATTCTGCAGACTTCCATCGGCAAGATTGAATATGACTATCTGGTGCTGGCTGCCGGTACGACGACCAATTTCTTCGGCAACAAACATCTGGAGGAAGAAGCCATGCCCATGAAGACCCTGCCCGAGGCTATGGGCTTGCGCAACGCCTTGTTGAGTAACCTGGAGCGCAGTATTACGTGTGCTACCGAGCAGGAACGCAACGAACTGCAGAATATAGTCATTGTGGGCGGTGGCGCTACCGGCGTGGAGATTGCCGGTGTATTGTCTGAAATGAAGCGGTATGTGCTTCCGGCTGACTATCCCGACATGGACAGCAGCCAGTTGAACATCTTTCTGATAGAAGCCGCCGGGCGTCTGCTGGGTGGCATGTCGCCCGAGTCATCGGCTGCGGCTGAACAATTTTTGCGCAACATGGGTGTCAATGTCTGCCTGCACAAGAAGGTGACGGATTATCGGGACCACAAAGTCATCTTCGAGGATGGCATGGAGATTCCTACCCGTACTTTCATCTGGGTGAGTGGTGTCAAGGCCGTCGGCATCGGCAATATTCCTTCTGAATGCATGGGGCGTGGCGGACGTCTGAAGGTGGATGCTTACAACCGGGTGGAAGGCCTGGAAGACGTGTTTGCCATCGGTGACCAGTGCATCATGACGGCCGACAAAGATTATCCCAACGGACATCCTCAGTTGGCTCAGGTGGCCATCCAGCAAGGTAAGCTCCTGGCCGAGAACCTGAAGCGTCTGGAGAAGAAGAAAGCCCTGAAGCCTTTCCATTACAAGAACCTCGGCTCGATGGCTACTGTGGGACGCAACCGCGCCGTGGCCGAGTTCAAGAAGGTGAAGACGCAAGGCTGGATTGCCTGGATATTGTGGCTCGTGGTACATTTGCGTTCCATACTGGGTGTCCGCAACCGTATCAGCGTCATGCTGAATTGGATGTACAACTACTTCACCTATGACCAGTCACTCCGTATCATCATCTATGCCCGCAAGGCCAAGGAGGTGAAGGAGCGTGAAGAGCGCGAGGCCCGCGTGCATTGGGGGGAGGACTTGCAAGCCGAAGAGGATAAAATCAAGGAAAACAAGGATAAGAAGTAACCGACAGGACTGTATGACTCCCGATAAGAGAGTATTGATAGGCATGAGTGGCGGTATAGACAGTACCGCCACTTGTCTGATGTTGCGCGAGCAAGGCTATGAAGTCGTAGGTCTGACGATGTGGGTCTGGGGCGATGAACCCTTGGAAGCCCGTCGGTTGGCCGGTGAGATGGGCATTGAGCATCACATAGCCGACGAGCGCGAAGGTTTCCGGAATACGGTGGTACGGTATTTCATTGATGAATATCGGAATGGCCGCACCCCCAATCCTTGTGTGATGTGCAATCCCTTGTTCAAGTTCCGTGTATTGGCGGAGTGGGCAGACAAATTGGGTTGTTCCTATATCGCGACCGGACATTATACCCGGTTGGAAGAAAGGAACGGCCGTCTTTTTATCTGCGTGGGCGATGATGAGAAGAAGGACCAGTCCTACTTCCTGTGGCGCCTGGGGCAGGACGTGCTGAGCCGTTGTATATTTCCTCTGGGTACCTATACCAAGCTGCAGGTGCGCGAATATCTTCGGGACAAAGGCTATGTCCTGAAGGCCGGAGGAGGCGAGAGCATGGAGGTCTGCTTCATCTCCGGGGATTATCGCGATTTCCTTCGGGAGCATTGCCCGGAAATAGACAGGGAAGTCGGTCGCGGTTGGTTTGTCAACACCGAGGGAGTCAAACTGGGTGAGCACAAGGGCTATCCTTATTACACCATCGGCCAGCGCAAGGGGCTGGAGATAGCCTTGGGCAGGCCTGCCTACGTACTCAAAATCAATCCGCAGAAGAATACCGTCATGCTGGGCGATGCCGACCGGCTGAAGACCTCTTGGATGCTGGCCGAGCATGAGATGCTGGTGGATGAGGCCGAGGTGTTCGGCCATCCGGACTTGTGTGCCCGCATCCGTTATCGCAGCAAGCCCATTCCTTGTGAGGTGACCCGGCTGGACGATGGACGCCTGTTGGTGCACTTCCGCGAGGAAGCTTCTGCCATTACACCGGGGCAGTCGGTCGTGTTCTATGTCGGACGCCGTGTGGTTGGCGGGGCATTCATCGCTTCGCAACGGGGCATTGGCATGTATATCCCAACAACAGATAAACCCTAAATAAACAGAAATTATGAGACATTTTTGGATAACCCTTGCCCTGCTGCTGGCAGGGGCAAATTTGCAGGCGCAAAATGATACCTTGAAGTATCGCGTCACTTTGAAAGACAAGGCGCAGACCGAATATTCATTGGAGCGGCCGGAGGAATTCCTTTCTCCCAAGGCCTTGGAGCGGAGGACACGGCAACGCATTGCCGTCGATTCCACCGACCTGCCCGTATGCCGTGCTTATATTGATAAGATTAAGGAGTTGGGTGTCCGGGTTGTATTGACAGGCAAGTGGGAGAACTTCATCACTGTGTCGTGCAACGATTCCACGTTAATGGATGCCATTGCGGATTTGCCTTTTGTCCGCTCCGTCGAGCGGGTATGGAAAGCACCGGCTCCGGCCTCCAAACCGACGGTGGACAAGCGCGACTCATTGGTCAACCAGCCGGCCGTACATCCTGACAGTATCTATGGCACGGCCATTCGGCAGATAGCCATGAGTAATGGAGACAAACTGCACCAGGCCGGATTCCGGGGTGAGGGAATGACGATTGCTGTCATTGACGCCGGCTATCACAATGTCGATCGTATTACGGCGATGCGTAACATCCGTATCCGGGGCACGCGCGACTTCGTAGAGCCCGGTTCGGATATCTACGCCAAGGGAAGCCACGGCATGGCGGTGTTGTCCTGCATGGCGATGAACATGCCTAACATCATGACCGGCACAGCTCCCGAAGCTTCCTACTGGTTGTTGCGCAGCGAGGACGAGCGGAGCGAGCAACCCGTGGAGCAGGATTATTGGGCTGCTGCGGTGGAGTTTGCCGATAGTGTGGGCGTGGATGTGCTGAATACGTCGCTGGGTTATTATGTCTACGATGACCCGGCGCAGAACCTACGCTTGCGCGACCTGGACGGACAGCATGAACTGATGTCCCGCCAGGCTTCCCACATTGCAGACAAAGGCATGATATTGGTGTGCAGTGCCGGCAATGCAGGCATGGAGTCGTGGAAAAAAATCACCACGCCCGGCGATGCAGACAATGTCTTGACCGTAGGAGCCATTGACAAACGGGGCGTCCTGGCTCCGTTCTCCTCCATAGGCAACACGCAGGACGGTCGCGTCAAGCCCGACGTAGTGGCGGTGGGACTTGGGTCGGACGTCATGCGGACCAATGGCAATACGGGACATGCCAACGGCACTTCTTTTGCATCGCCCATCATGTGTGGCATGGTGGCTTGCCTGTGGCAGGCATGTCCGGACCTGACGGCCAAAGAGGTCATCGAACTGGTACGTCGCGTGGGTGACCGTGCGGACAATCCTGACAATATCTATGGTTACGGGGTGCCCGACCTTTGGCGCGCCCTGCAGCAGTATCGCTCGGCACGCTGATAGAGTTCCATCCGCCATGGAACCCGGTTCCGTTGCGGATGGAACCTGGTTCCGTTGCGGATGGAACCCTTTCTGCTTTCTGACCTGTCTTTATTCATTGCTTGATTGATGGAAACATTGTCCTTGTATGAACTGAACGCGCTTGTGCGCCAAACCCTGGAAAGGGAGATGTCCGCCACCTATTGGGTGCAGGCGGAGTTGAGTGACGTGCGCATCAATGCCAGTGGCCATTGTTATGTGGAGTTCGTGCAGAAATCTCCCCAGGGGAATGCCCTCCTGGCCAAGGCACGTGGCACCATCTGGGCCAATGTTTTCCGGATGCTGCGTCCGTATTTCGAGGAATCCACGGGGCAGGCTTTTGTTCCCGGCATTAAGGTGTTGGTGTGCGTGTCTGTCAGTTTCCATGAACTATATGGTTACAGCCTCGTGGTGCATGACATCGACCCTGCCTATACCTTGGGTGATTTGGCACGGCGCCGGCGCGAGATACTGAAGCAACTGGAGGAAGAAGGGGTGTTGACGCTGAATAAGGAGTTGCCCATGCCTCTGCTGCCCCGTCGCGTGGCGGTCATTTCGTCGCCCACTGCTGCGGGATACGGTGATTTCCGCCATCAGTTAGCGCATAATCCGCGCGGTTATTATTTCCATGTCGAGCTGTTTCCGGCTGTCATGCAGGGCGATGCTGTAGAGGAAACCCTGCTCGATGCCTTGGACCGTATCAATGCCCGTCTGGAGGAATTCGACGTGGTGGTCATCATCCGGGGTGGGGGAGCGACTTCGGACCTGTCGGGCTTCGATACCTACCTGTTGGCCGCGGCCTGTGCACAGTTTCCCCTGCCTGTCATTACCGGCATCGGTCACGAGCGTGATGACACCGTGCTGGACAGTGTGGCTCATACCCGTGTCAAGACTCCCACGGCGGCGGCCGAATATCTCATTGCCCGTATGGACGAGGCTGCCGGGAGGCTCTATGACCTGGCCATCCGGATGAAACAGGCCGTTCACAATCACTTGTCGCAGGAGCACCGGCACATCGACCAGTTGCGTCGCCGCATTCCTGCTTCTGCCTACCGGAGCCTTTCCCAATCCCGCCTGGCCTTGGTGGCGTTGCGGAAAGATTTCCGTCAGGCTGTGTCCCGGCTGTTGGAGCGCCGCCGTCATCATCTGGCACTGTTGGCTCAACGTGTAGCCGACGCATCGCCGGAGAAGCAACTGGCCCGCGGTTATAGCCTGACGCTGAAAGACGGGCGGGTGGTGCGCGATGCTTCCATATTGTGCGAGGGCGATGTCCTGGAAACCCGCTTGCACCGGGGGCGGGTACAATCTGTTGTTAGTGGCAATCCTGCCGTCCCATGAGTCTGTGTCGCTTGGGCATGAGCGGGGAAACTGTCTGCTCGCTCTTTCTTTCGTTGTCAAAGTCTCTTTTTTACCCCAATGATAAATCCTGAGTAAGGCTAATGCTCTACTTTTGCAGATGAAATATAAATCTCAAAAATCTTATTTATATGCATCTCACAAAGGAAGAACAATTATTGGCTACAGGAAGAATTACTGCGCTGTTCAGGAAATTTGCCATACCCGGAGTGGTCGGGCTGTTGTTTATCGGCTTGCAACCGATGATTGACGGCGCGGTGTTGGGGAACTTTGTCGGTACGGAGGCATTGGCAAGCATAAATATCTTTGTCCCGATATATACGTTCATGAGTGCGTTGGCTGTCGTTGTGGGCGTGGGTTGCCAGGCGATTGTCGGCATGGCGCTGGGAAGCAAGGATTATGTCAAGGCGCATAGCGCTTTCAAGACAGCCTTCTGGTCGCTGCTTGTGCTGGCTCTTGTCATGGGATGCGCTTTTGTGCTTGCGGCAAAGCCATTGTGCCGTTTCTTGGGTGCGAACGAGGTGTTGCTGCCTTATACGGTTTCCTACGTGCGGGCTTTCTCCTTGTTTTTCCCGTTCTTGTTGCTGACGTTCCTGTGCGATTATATGTTGAAAGCCATGGGACGGCCCTATTTCGCCATGCTGGTGCTTGGCGGGACAGTAGTGCTCAACCTGCTTCTGAACCTCCTTTTTGTCGGTGTGTTTGGGTGGGGTACGGCAGGCTCGGGCTTGGCTACGGGCATCGCATTTACAACCGGTTTTGCGGTCATGGCTCCCGCATTGCTGAAAAAAAGCAGTCTGGTCAGTCTCCGGAAAGGACGTTTCTCTTTTAGGTTGCTGGGTCAGATGACATACAATGGCTCATCGGAAGGCTTGTCGGAGTTGTCAGCCGGCATTACGGTATTCCTCTTCAACTGGGTGATGATGAAGAACTGGGGAGAAGTGGGAGTAGCTGCATTTACGGCCATCAATTATATGCTGAACTTGGGAGTGCAGATGTTCGTGGGATTGTCGGACGGCATAGTGCCTATCCTGTCGTTCAACTACGGAGCCGGTCATCTGAACCGGGTGAAAGAGACCTTGTTTCTGGGTTTCAAGACGAATGCAACCATCGGCATCGTCCTGTTCTGCATCATGTTCTTCGGCAACGAGTTCATCGTCTCCCAGTTCTTTGCAGACGGGGGCAGCCATGTGCTGAAGATAACTTCCATCGGAGCGGCAGTCTGCGCCTTCGCTTTCCTGCTGAACGGCTCGAACATTCTGTCGTCGAGTTTCTTTACCTCGCTGGGCGATGCACGCACCTCCGTACTTGTGTCTTTGCAAAGAGGACTGTTGTTCGTTGTGCTTGGCATCATGATATATCCGCTTATTTTAGGAGATAACGGCGTGTGGCTGACGGTTCCGTTGGCGGAATTCTTTACCTTTGTCTCCACCGTATATCTGTTGAGAAAGAAATTGAAGACATGGAGCGTTAGTGTTCACGCATAATCATAGTTACCGGTATGAAAGAATGGACAGAAGTACTTGCCGACAGAGAGGGATTGAGTGAAGAAGAAATCCATTGGCTGACGGACAATCAGGAGAGGAGGTCGTTTGCCAAGAATGAAATCGTCGTCCACAAGGATGAGGTCGACAGCAACGTGTATATTATCACCAAAGGCATCTGGAGGGCTTACCACTTCAAGAACGGAGAGGAAGCCACCGCCTGGTTTGCCACGCCGGGCGAACTGGTGTTTTCCGTCTGGGGCTATATTTCCGACGAGCCTTCGCGCCTGTCGTTCGAGGCCATGACGGAGAGCGAGGCCATTTGCCTTTCCAAAGAAGAACTGCACAGGCATTTCAACTCCTCCATTGCCATGGCAAATTTAGGGCGCAGGATGCTGGAGAACTTTATCCTGCTCTACGAGAACTGGATCATGGACTTATGGAAAAAGAATGCTTTCGAACGCTACCTGACGCTTTTGGACGAATATCCGGAGGTCATCCAGCAAATCCCCATGAAGTACATCGCGTCTTACCTGGGTGTCACGGTACAGTCCTTGAGCCGCATCCGGGCATCGCTGAACGAAATGAAATGACAGCATATCACTTTGCACAAAACGAACAGGAGGTTAAACAGATGAACATACGGTTTGAACCGGTACCTCGAAACGAATTCGGGGACTTTAAGAAAGATGTCAAAGAGATTTTTGCCATCGGTGTCATAGAACATTTCGGTATGCCCGATGACGGTGAGCCTGTCCCCGACCGGGATGTGGACGAGGCACTTTACCATCCCAAGGCCGATGTCTTCTACGTCTATCAGGACAACAGGCGAGTCGGCGGTGTCGTGCTGACCATCGATAAGGAAACCCATCGCAACAAAATGGACCTGTTCTACATCTATCCGGATTGCCACAGCCAGGGACTGGGGTATGCCGTTTGGAAACAGATTGAAAGCATGTATCCCGCAACAAAGGTGTGGGAGTTGGTAACGCCTTGTTTCGAGAAACGGAACATCCATTTCTATGTCAACAAATGCGGATTCCACATTGTCGAATACTTCAACGCTCGCCACAAGGACCCGGACTATCCTGACAGTGAGTATGAATACCGGGCGGAATACTTCAGGTTTGAAAAGCTGATGAAGCCATAAGGGAGAATTGATTTAACCCGTTGGCGGAATTATAACCAATATGCACTTTATCTGTCGGTCCATTATACGGCTTTGCGGGCGGATATCTCCGCTTTTGTCCAGAGATATCTCCGTCCTTGTCCGAAGATATCTCTGTCTTGGTCCGAAGATATCTCCGCCCGTG
>DWZE01000030.1 GCA_019118325.1 Candidatus Bacteroides intestinavium | reverse complement strand
ATTGTACGGCTTTGCGGGAGGATATCTCCGCTTTTGTCCAGAGATATCTCCGTCCTTGTCCGAAGATATCTCTGTCTTGGCCCGAAGATATCTCCGCCCGTGGGTTTCATGCCCCAATTAATTCCGCCAACGGGTTCATTATAGTAAAACTTAATGGGTGGCTGTACCTGACCGACTTCCCATTCTTCAGCCTGTCGATGTGGTCCTGTTCCAGGAAGCAATAGATTTTTTTTAACAGGAAAATAACAGCAAGAGACCGGAATGGCTGTATTGGAAAGATTTCCTCGCCATGAACCTCCATTATAGGACCAAGGCTGAATCGCTCTCTTCCTTCATGAAATAATAGGATACCAACTGGCCTAAGGCTGTACCTTGGTTGTCTCCGTTCTGTATGCTTACATAGTAAGCATACACCGGTGCACCCGTCTCTGCCTTTGTCAACAGGCCGGCCACTTCCACCTTTTCGCCTACCGTCACGCTTATCCCATCTGTGGATTTGGTATCTCGCGAGATCCGACGAATAAACAGTTAAGCAATGTCTGTGACTTCCGTTTCAGACAACTCATTATTCCCACTATAGGCCACACTGGCATACTCCTCCGGAGTCAAAATGATACTGGGCGTTTCACGCAAATAGTTTCCTATGACAGTAACTCCTTTTTCCTCGCAAGAAACCAAGACCAAAATCACTCCCACAACTAAGCATACAAATGTCTATTTAAGCATAACTTGTTTGTTTTAAAATTACGCCGCAAAGATAAGACTTCCCATTGAAAATATTTCCTTCTATCAGTCACACTTTACAATAGATTACCACAGAATATCAATAATATAACAGTCCTATCCGTCACACATACCGGCATTGTCTTCTCCGGAATTTCCAAACTCCCTCTTTACGTTCTCCAAATCCCTCTTTACAATCGCCATATCCCTGTTCAGACGCACAAACATGGCAACTACAAAAGAAGCGGATCTCCCGCTCCCTTCCGGAACAGGAAATCCGCTTCGCTTCAAACAGACATCAAGGCCTGTCAATGAGTGGCCGATGCAGCTGCGCCCTCTTCGGGCAACGGCGTACGCAACTGCACATTCTCCCAATCTGTCCACATGGGAGACACCATATACTGTGGCTCCTGCATCTTGCCAATCAGAGCCGTGGCACGCTTCACGTCTGCATTCGTTTTCTCAAACAACTGCTTCATGGTCAAGTTGCCTTTGGCATCCTGAATGGCTTTTATCAGGAAATACGTATAATATCCTTGCTTCTTGTCGTGGTAGACACTGGAAGTCTGGTCGCCGCTACTGGACGAGAAACTCAACGTATGGCCTTGCGGCATGCCTACCTTCGGCACCACGCGCACTCCCTTCTGGGCAATCAACGGCGCCTGGCTCTTGTAGCCGCCACTGAAGCAGGCATCCAGGAATACATAGGCACCCTTGACGGGATACGTGGCCAACTGCTTGTATAGATTTGCCAATGAAATACCCAGACGAATATTCTTACCCGTGATGTCCACCGGCAACAGATACGGCTCCTTGGTAGCCTCATCGTTGTTGCCATGGCCGGAGTAATAGAAAATCAGTTCGGCTTCGGGGTCGGTGGAAGCCATGCTTACCAGCCAGCCCAGCATCTCGTGCATCATACCTGTCGTGGCATTGGGTATCACCTTGATTTGCTTGTCGGGCACACCGAAAGTCCGTTTGCAATATTCACCGAATACATAAGCATCGTTTACCGCATATGGCACGTTAATCTCCGCGTTGGCACCCGTCCGGCTATAGTCCTCATTACCTATGACCAATGCATAGCGGTGGGGGTTCACGGCACCAACAGGCACATTCTCTAACAACTCACTTTCAAAACCTAAGCTGACTTTTGGGGCATTTACCGGATTTTTTTTGATGTTTTGTCCCCAATTGATGGTAGATGATGCAGCTAAATAATCACCCAATTTTACCTTATAAGCCTCGTTCAAATTGGAAGAATGAGAATCTTCCGTCACATTCACCATCACGGCCAGAGAATCACTGTCATATCGGTTGTTCACCACAAAAGCATAGTCTAATACCGCCACATCACCCGGAGCAATACTGTCCACCATCATCTCCGACTGTTGGACTGCAAAGATATTGCGAGGCAATTTGAAATTTACCTTCACGTTGCGTGCCGTCTTGGCACCCAGGTTCTGGAGGGCCAACTTCAGCTGACCACCTCCGTTGCGCGTGATGGAGGAACCCTCATTGGCCACAAACATATAGTCGGCCACCTGCAAACGCGGCATGGCATACTCCTGCGTGTTGACCACCAGTTCGGCGGGATTGGCATCAAAGCCGTTGGCCTCGAAGGCATAGATATTGATCTTGGCCAAGGCCGTCGGCATCTCTTTCTTCACCAGGTAGCGGAAGGTGTACTGCTTGGAGGCTCCGGCCAGGATGTTGCCACCATCCAGTTCGCGAGGTCCGTCCAAATATTCGTCATACCCCTGCTGCTCAGAAAAACGGAGGCGGAGGTTGTAGGCATCGCCCTTACCACGATTCTCGATAGTGAACTGCACGGCAAAACTTTCGCCGGCATCTATCACCCTATTATTATTACTGTCCATGAAGCTATCCACACGGATCACCAGCATGGCAGGCTCCAAGGGCACCGGCACAGGAGCCGCATCGGGCTGGGGCTGCACAGGCTTGTTGTTTTCTGCCATGAATTTATCAAACCTTTCCTGGAAAGTATCGAAAGAAGCACCGTCTGCCAGGATTTGGGTCAACACCGTGTATCTTTCCTTGTCGCCCAGGAAGTCGTACACCCCGGCCAATCCCTGCATATACATCGTGGCCGTAGGATCAATCTTCAATATCTTCAGAAACAAGTCCTTGGCATCCAGCAGATAACCCGAAGCGCGCTGACGAATCAAAGCATACTCCGTATCATTGGCAATCTTCAAGCCACTGTTGGCAATCTCCGTAGCCACATTGAAGTTGGCACGTGCCAGGCCGGTCATATACTCGAAATTGCCAGGCTCCAGGGCATACAGGCGTTTGAAGATTTCCAGTGCTTCCTCATTCTTCTTCTGCATCAACAAGATACGGGCCTTGATGGGCAATACCTGCATATTGTTGGGGTCTACTTCCAGGATGCGGTCGATGGTAGCCAGCAACTTGGGCATATTGTTGGTGGCGATATGCACGTTCACCAGGTTGTAAAGGAAATCCAGGGTGGTGGGATATTTAGCAATAGCCTCTTCCAACACCTTTTCCTGCTCGGCATAATTCTTCTGGGCCATGTATATCATGTTCAGATACACATAGCAATCCTTCTCCTGCGTTTTGTCACCGGTGCGGAGGTATTCCTGAAAATAGTCAATGGCCTGCGTATACTTCTGCTGATTGTAGGCAGACTGAGCTGCAAAATAGACCACTACTGCATAATTGGAAGCACGCGGCAACAACTCATCCTGGAATATCCTCAGCTTGGGCAATTCGATATAAGCAGCGGCAAAGTCAAGCCCCTTCGGGTCTTTCTGGCCCGAATAGTAGATAGCCGCATCCAACAAGCTGGGATACATGTTGCGCAAGCGGTTTTTGGCTCCACGCAAGTAAGACTCATTACCGGGGGCAGCCAGGACTTTCACATATTCCTGATAGCTCTCCAGCAAGTAAGCATACATGGCATCGGGAGTTCCTCCTTTGTCCCGCTCACTTTCAAAAAGTACATATTGCTGGTTAGCGCGTTGAGAAGCAGAGGCGGCATCTTGTGCCGCCGTCTGCCCACACACTACCAACAATAGCAAAATGATTGTCAGTGTGAATTTACTTTTCATTTTCTACTATGTTCTGATGTCTCTTCCTTAATTATTGTGCCGGGAAAGCATCCACGATGATAAAGCCTACATTGATCTTACGGAACTCTCCTCCACGCTCCTTGGCCACTTCCACGTGATACTCATATTGATTGTCCGTGTTCTGCAGCGTCGTCACATTCTTTTCAATATAGTCCTTCACGCCGGCTGCACGCAACAAGGCCAACTGTTCGTTGCTCGTGATGCCCGTAGTCTTCGTAACCGTGATATTGTCCAGGTTGCCGTCTTTATAGTAAGGCTCGTCCACATATTCACCATATTGGTTGTTATAGGCGATACGTCCACGGATGGGGCTGGCATCAGCCGAACCGGTGATGATAACCTTCACCTGCTTGCCCTCGGCCAGATACTTGGCGAAATCACCCTCAAAGGCATCCTTGATGATCTTCATCAGGGACATGGCCGCATTGGAACGCTCAATGTTGTAACCACCGGAGGGGAAGTCTTCCTTGGCAGAGAATTCCTTGTTGATTACCTCATACTGATAGCTGACTTTATAATTGTAGATCTTGTTGCCGTTGGCATCTACATCGGGCAACACTTCCGTCTTCACATCAATCTGCGTATTCTCAGTAATCAGCTTCTCCTGTTTCTTCTCTTCCACTACTGCCTGCTTGATCTCCTGCAACTGAACCTCCTCGCGGCTGGCCTGTTGCATGATTTCCAATGGAACGAAATTCTCATCTTCCTCCAGAGCAGTCAGTTTGGTACGGCCAATGTTATCATAGATATAAACCTTGTTGGTCGTCTCGTTCAACACCTCCACGTAAGCCAACTCGAATTCGTCATTCTCATTGAGGACATAGACTGCGTTGCTGAACTTTATATTACCATCCTTAAAGTCTGCCAATTCGTTTTCGGGCACCTCAATGGCAATGGACGGCAACGAGTTAAAGCCGATGTTCAACTTGCTATCCGCCGCATTGTATTCACCCACGAAAGGATTTTCCATTGCCAAGCGATCGCCTGCCAGTTCCGTAGCCACCTCCTGCGCGAAGAGTTGTTGCTGCTTCAGGCGCGTCTCGTCGTTCACACGGATGGCATATTCCTCCATAGACTCGCCGTCCATCATCTTCACCCATTCGTTCATACGGGCATCTACTTCCTTGCTCAACAACTTGCCGTAGAAGGGGTTCAGCCCATTGGCATCCCAGAACACCAGGCTCTGCGGACGATTGGAGACCATGAACACCTCGCTATTCTGGCGGTTGATAAAGAAGCGGCAGTCCTTCACGCCTCCCTGCGGTTCTTCCACCGTCTGCTCAATAGCGCCATTGCGCAAGTTCAACACCACAATGGAGTTTCCATCCTTCACGACACTCACATACTTGCCTTCCGGATGAAACGACGGAGAAGCCAACTTGCCACCCAACTGGTCAAAGCTCTTCACCGTTTCCCACGTCTTGGTATCCAGAATGCTCAAGCAATTGTCATCCGTCACCACAGCCAGTTGCGAAGCATCGGCAGAGAAGTCCAGTCCGAGTACATTTCCCTTCATGGGAATGGATTTGCGCAATTCCTGAGTCTGCACATTCCAGATGTCTATGTTTTTTCCTGTACCCGCAGCAATGAAATAGTTGTTCGAACTCATCGCCAACACCGTAGCCAAGGCCTTTCCTTGAATATATGCCTGCGGCTGATATTCTCTGGTCTCGTAAATAATGATTTCACCCAACGAATTGGAAGCAACGAATCGGCGGGCATCCGGTGCATAACACATAGCCACCGGCATAATCTTGCCTTTTTGAAGATATTTCACCTGATCCTCCGTCAGGTTTCCTTGCACCGTCAGAGGCAGCACTTCTCTATCCTTCAATCCTTTCCGCTTGTCCTTCAGTTCAAACATCTTCCGGTTGCGGTCGCGGAAAGAATAAATCGTAATCTCCTTATCATCACGAATCAATGCCAACGAACTGCCCGTAGGATTGAAGGCAATCTGGTCAATATCGCTAATGTCCACAATGGCGATGTCGCGCAAAGTATAAAGCCCACCGTCATCAGTCAAGAACGCCGTACAGAAAGTCGTATTGGCAAATGATGCTATATCCTTCTTCGAGGCAAAATCGCGTTTTTCCTTCACTTGTGCCATAGCCTGCTCTCCTACCAGAGTTGCGGCAAAAAATAATGTACCTCCCATGGCTAGACGGTACCAACGATTTTTCTTTTTCATAAACGTATGTTTAAAATCATTATTTGCACGCAAATATAAAGAATATTTCTCTACGACACATACAAAATTCCTGCCTTTTTTTACTATCCGGTACAAAAGATGGTCTAAATACAAGAATTTGAGGATTAACCAGAATAAAAATAACGACTATTCCACCCTTTTCAACCCCATCTTTTCCGCCCGCTGTAACATAAATGCCCATGCGGCACCATGCTCATTCGGAATAACCCCGTCCAAAATGGCGTCCTTAATGGCACTCTTCAATGAACCGACTTGCGGACAAGGCTGCAATCCGAATGTCTGCATGATTTCTTCGCCACTGACAGGAGGCTGGAAATTGCGGATACGGTCGCGCTCCTCCAAATCTTTCAGTTTGCAACGCACCAACTGGAAGTTATTCAGGAACCGCTCCTTGCGTTCGCGGTTTTTGGAAGTAATGTCTGCCTCGCACAAAGTCATCAGGTCATCAATGTCATCGCCCGCCTCGAACAACAAGCGCCGCACGGCCGAGTCTGTCACTTCTTCATCGGCAATCACGATGGGACGCATGTGCAGCCCCACCAACTTCTGCACATACTTCATCTTTTCATTCATGGGCAACTTCATTTTCCGGAAAATATCCGGCACCATCTTGGCACCGATAAAGTTATGGTTGTGGAATGTCCAGCCGGTCTTCGGCTCCCAGCGTTTCGTCAGCGGCTTGGCAATGTCATGCAAGAGAGCCGCCCAACGCAGCCACAAATTGTCCGTGGACTTGCTGATGTTGTCCAACACCTCCAACGTATGATAGAAATTGTCTTTATGTCCCCTGCCGTTGCGTGTTTCCACTCCCTGCAGGGCCGCCAGTTCCGGAAAGATCAGTGCCAGCAATCCGCAACGGTCCAGCTCGATGAACCCTTTGGAAGGAACGGGAGAGAGGATAATCTTATTCAGTTCGTCTGCTATGCGCTCCTTGGAGATAATCCTGATTCGTTCCCTGTTGCGCTCCAACGCTTCGAAAGTCTCATCATCAATATAGAAATTAAGTTGGGTGGCAAAACGCACACAACGCATCATGCGGAGCGGGTCATCACTGAAGGTGACATCCGGATCCAGTGGAGTACGTATGGTACGCTCCTTCAAGTCATTAAGACCGTCAAACGGATCTACCAACTCGCCATAGCGACTCGCATTCAGGCAGACGGCCAAAGCATTGATGGTGAAGTCCCGCCGATTCTGGTCATCCTCCAGCGTGCCGTTTTCCACCACAGGCTTGCGCGAATCGTGAGAATAAGACTCCTTGCGGGCTCCGACAAATTCCACTTCCCGGTCGTGGTATTTCACCTGTGCCGTCCCGAAGTTCTTGAATACGGACACATGTGCTCCACGGCCCAGCCGTTTGCCCAAGGCCTGCGCCATGGCAATGCCGCTACCTACCACCACCACATCAATGTCCTGGGAAGGACGTTGCAGGAAGATGTCGCGTACATAGCCACCTACCACATAGCATTCCAACCCCAGTTCATCGGCCGTAGCAGATATTTGTTTGAAAATGTTGTCTCTAAAATATTGTTTCAGTTCGTCTGTCGTAAGTTCCAACATGTCATTTCGCATTTTCTATACTAAATGGCTGCAAAGATACGGATATTATTTCTATTTTTGTCCCCGTCAACCAAAGAACAACCCTTATGAAGAAACCGATTCTCTTTTTAACGGCTCTCTGCAGCCTCCTGACCGCCTGCGAAGACGTGGAGAAAAAAGCCAACGAGAAACTGCAGTTGGCCCGGCAGGCCTATGAAGCCAGACAATACAATGAAGCCAAGATACAGATTGACAGTATCAAGATTCTCTACCCGAAAGCCTTTGATGCACGGCGGGCCGGTCTCTACCTGATGCAGGACATCGAACTGGCCGAACAGCAACAGACGCTGACCTATCTGGACAGTCTGCTGCAAATCCACCAGACCGAACTGGAGAATTTGAAGAACCACTTTGTCCTGGAGAAAGACACTGCTTACCAGCAGATAGGCCACTATCTGGCTCCGGCCCAAGTGATAGAAAAGAACCTGCACCGCTCATACCTCCGCTTCCAGACAGACGAGACAGGCGTCATGAGTCTCACCTCTATCTATTGCGGCAAAAGCAACATCCACCATACCGCCGTGAAGGTCACTGCTCCTGACGGTACTTTTGCACAGACTCCTGCCTCCAAAGACAGTTACGAGACCTCAAACCTGGGCGAACAAATAGAAAAAGCGGACTATAAACTGGGTGAAGACGGTGGTGTCATCCTCTTCATCAGTCAGCACAAAGACCAAAACCTCCACGTCACCTACACAGGCGACCGTACCTACGGCACCACCCTGTCTCGTGCCGACCGACAGGCAGCCGCTGATGTGTACCAACTCTCCCAACTACTCACCTCCATCACCCAACTCAAGAAGAATAAAGAAGAAGCGCAAAGGAAAATCCGATTCGTACAGGAGAATATAAAAAAACGGAAAACGGTAGAGGAGGAATGAATATATTAACTGTCTGCCTGGCTATGCAAACGACTGAAACCTAGTTCATCTCAACTCAGAATGAGGCAAGCTCAACACCCTGTTAAACAGTTTCCAAGCCATCAACTGATCACTGCTCATCAGTTCAACTGATCACTATGGGTAGCCGTCAGTTGACGGCACGGACAGCCTTCAGTTGATCACTTCCGAAGCTTAAAAACAGAAGAAGCAGCGTTCCAATTTGACCATATGAGAACAATGCCCTATCTTTGCAGACTAACCCCAAACCCCATTATGACACTGAGCAAAAACCGAATCAAGTATATCCATTCCCTTGAACTGAAAAAAAACCGTGACGCAGAGGGAATTTTTTTGGCAGAAGGCCCCAAACTGGTGGGGGAATTGCTGGATAGTTTTCCTTGTACATTTCTGGCTGCTACCCCTGCATGGAGGAGCCGGAACCCACAGGCTTTAGCTGAAGAAATTGTGGAAGTGACGGAAGAAGAATTGGCCCGTGCCAGCCTGCTGAAAACTCCTCAACAGGTATTGGCTCTCTTCCGCAAGAAAAACGCAACGACAGGAAAAGACGAAATAGCCCGTTCGCTCTGCCTGGCTTTGGACGGCGTACAGGATCCGGGGAATCTGGGTACTATCATCCGTCTGGCAGACTGGTTCGGCATCCGACATATCTTCTGTTCGCCCGATACAGCCGATGCCTATAGCCCCAAAGCGGTACAAGCCACCATGGGCAGTCTGGCCCGGGTAGCCCTACACACCACAGACTTACCTACCCTGATCCGCAGCCTGCCCCATGGAACGCCGGTGTACGGCACCTTCCTGGACGGTGAAAACATGTATCAGAAGGAATTAACGAACAACGGATTGCTCATCATGGGCAATGAAGGACGCGGCATACGCGACGAAGTGGGACAACTGGTCAACCAACGCCTCTATATCCCGGCCTACCCCCAAGAAAGAGGGGGTACGGAATCGCTCAACGTGGGGGTGGCTACGGCAATTGTCTGCGCCGAGTTCCGGCGACAGGCTGCAAAGCTATAAAATCAAAAGGAAAATAATGGAAAACCTGCTGCCCCTCCTCCACCCGAAGCACACCGGGTAGCCATTCGGTATCCGCCATCTCACCCTCCAAAGGGAAAATGCGGACTGCATGTCCGGCTTCTACCTCGACACCATGGTTCTTCAGATATCCCCGGCCGGGCACATAAACATAATGGGAAGCATAGCGCCGCATCAGGAAGCCGACTTAATGCGAGAGCGGGACAAAGGACGAGCCTGCACCGGACGGGCTCCAGCTTCACTTGCCGATACAGGAGTAATCGTCCGCGCACTATCTGTCCGGGCATGATAACGCATCAAGGACACACTGTCCGCCAACAGAATGCGTCCGGAAGACTGACGGGGATAATAAATAAATCCACAGACTTTCTCTATCTTACCCAACGTATCAGCACTCAGACTAAGCGTTTCCATGCCCGACCGGTCAACCCGGCGCACCTCATGAAGCAGGCTGTCATTGGCATAGAACACTTGCAACGCCATCACCGGCGAAAAAAGCGTATCACCCGCCGTTTGGTCTTTTCCACCGATAAAGCGGAAACGGACATTCCAACGCAATGTGTCGCAATCCTTAAAATTGATATCGGAAGGCAAATCGAAAGAAATCAGGTTGTCTAAAGGCATACCCGTCAGCCGATAGACACGTTCCCAGGCCCAGACATCAATACTATCGCCAGGCAAAGAGGGGCGAGGTTTATTGTCGCGTAAGGCTATCAGATTTTCTACTTGCTTCTTCTCAGCTTTCAACCGCTCATTGACATGCTCGTAGATATCACGCAATACACTCGGATTGCGCGAAAGCCATACCATGGACGTGTCAAACTGAGCCTCGGTAATACCGTGCTTCCGGAATACGGACTCGAGGTAGAGCACACGCTTGTAACTTTCATTGTAAGACAACTGCTCGCCCATAGCCTTGGCTATGTGGTAATCATACAGCACTGCCTCCATCTTTGCATCGGACAAAACAAAGTCCGGCCGTTTGACCCGGCAGGAAGCCAGGCTAAAAAGCAACGCGGCTACACCACACCAAAGTATGATACCTTTTCTCACTTTCATTTCTTCGACACAATCTGATGGAAAGCCTCGTTGAATGACTTACTATAAAACAAGAACAAGGCGATGACCCCGCAACTGATAGCTGCATCGGCAAAATTGAAAATGGGACTGAAGAAGATGAAATGATCTCCTCCCACCCACGGCATCCATTGGGGCCAATGGGTATCAATGATTGGGAAATAGAACATATCCACCACCTTGCCATAGAACAAGGACGCATAACCCCCACCTTCGGGCAAGAAAGTAGCCAACTGCACCGGCGTACTCTGACTGAACAAGACTCCATAGAAAACGCTGTCCACAATGTTACCCAAGGCACCCGTCAGAATCAGGGAGATGCAGACAATGAAACCTGTCTTCAATCCCCTCTTCACGCACTTGTACAGGAACCAGCCAATGAACGTCACCGCCACTAAACGGAAAATGGTCAGAAACAGTTTCCCAAAAATCTCCATACCAAAAGCCATACCCACATTCTCCGTGAAAAAGATGTAGCACCAATCGGTCACCCGTATGCTCTCGTGCCAATACATATGGGTCTTCACCCACACCTTGATGACCTGGTCAATGACCAACACGGTTAAAATGACGAGCCAGGCAATCTGGCCTTTCGTGAAATATTTGTTCATTCAAAAATGATAATTTAGTGGGCCTTTGCCCCGCAGGAGTTAAAAGGAGTTAGAAGGAGTTATCGCTTCGTTCAGGAGTTACAAGCCAATACCTTTGACTGAATCGCCGGAACAACGATTGGCCTATACTCCCTCCAACTCCTTCTAACTCCCTCTCATACCTAAAAGATAAATTCCCCTTTACTTCTTCCCGCTATTCTTCGCCTCGATACTAAGGGTAGCATGAGGCACGGCACGCAAACGCTCGGCAGGAATCAGCTTGCCCGTCTCACGGCAAATGCCATAGGTCTTGTTCTCAATACGCACCAAGGCCGCCTGCAATCCCTGGATAAACTTCAGCTGACGCTGAGCCAAACGGGTAGTTTCTTCCTTGGACAATGTATTGGCACCCTCCTCCAACACTTTGTAAGTGGGAGAGGTATCGTCCGTATCATTGCCATCTTCACCGGTCAGACTCGCCTTGAGCATATCATAATCGCGCTGGGCCAGTTCCAACTTATGCATAATAATAGTACGGAATTCTTCTAACTCGGCATCCGAGTATCTTGTCTTTTCAGCCATAACTGTACTGTGTTTAAAAAGTGGTATTAAAGAATTATTTTTTCACGATGCTGACGATGAGAGAGAAATCATCAAAACTGAGTTCTGTCCCTTCTTTCACTTCATCGGCCAACATCAGTTCTGTTCCTAAAACTTGGTTGCAAATATAGTCTTTATATTCGGTTACCGCATCATCCGTTTGCGGATTTTTAGAAATCGTGATGCTTATTTTATCCGTGATTTCAAATCCGCTGGACTTGCGGAGGTTCTGGATACGGTTGACCAGCTCGCGCGCAATGCCTTCGCGACGCAAGTCCTCGGTGAGGGTCACCTCAAGAGCCACGGTCAGACGGCCTTCATTGGCCACCAGCCAGCCGGGAATGTCCTCACTGAAGATATCCACATCGGAAGTCTCGATGACGGCATCGGCGCCATCCGGCAAGTGAAGCGTGTAGGTACCGTTCTTCTCCAACTCGGCAATGGCTTCCTGCGACAAGTTGCTTACAGCTGTAGCCACGGCCTTCATCTGCTTGCCGAACTTCGGCCCCAACTTCTTGAAGTCGCACTTCACCTTCTTGACCAACACGCCGGCTGCCCCGTCCACGAACTTGATTTCCTTGACGTTTACTTCATTGAGAATGAGCGTTTGCACGGCCTCGATATGAGCACGCTGCACGTCGTCCACTACGGGGATCATGATGCACTGCAGAGGCTGGCGTACCTTGATGTTGACCTTGCGGCGCAGGGCCAATACCATCGACGTGATGTCCTGAGCCACTTGCATGCGTTCTTCGAGGTCAGTATTGATCAGGCTCTCGTCATACGCAGGGAACTTGGCCAGATGTACGGACACCACGTTATCGCGCCCCGTCGCCTTCACCAGGTCCATATAGAGCACGTCGGCATAGAAAGGAGCGATGGGAGCCATCAGTTTGGCCACAGTCTCCAGGCAGACATAGAGGGTCTGATAGGCAGAAAGCTTGTCCTGCGTCATGCCTCCGCCCCAGAAACGCTTACGATTGAGGCGGACATACCAATTGGAAAGGTTGTCATTCACGAAGTCCGAGATAAGACGGCCCGCCCGGGTAGGCTCGTAGTCGTTATAACAAGCGTCTACGTTCTTCACCAGCGAGTTGAGCAGAGAGAGAATCCAACGGTCAATCTCGGGACGCTCGGCCATAGGCACATCGGGTTCCTTGTATTCGAAGCCATCCACATTGGCATAGAGGGCAAAGAAAGAATAGGTATTATACAAGGTACCGAAGAATTTGCGGCGCACTTCCTCCACTCCATCGACGTCGAACTTCAGATTGTCCCACGGCGAGGAATTGGTAATCATGTACCAGCGCAAGGGGTCGGATCCGTATTTCTCGATAGTGGAGAAGGGGTCTACGGCATTGCCCAGGCGCTTGGACATTTTGTTGCCGTTCTTGTCCAGCACCAGTCCATTGGAGATGACGGCTTTATAGGCCACGGAGTCAAATACCATCGTAGCGATGGCATGCAGGGTGAAGAACCATCCACGCGTCTGATCCACTCCCTCTGCAATGAAGTCTGCCGGATAGACCTGGCGGCTGTCCAAAGCCTCCTTGTTCTCGAACGGATAGTGTATCTGAGCATAGGGCATGGAGCCGGAGTCAAACCAGACGTCTATCAGATCCGTTTCGCGCTTCATCGGCTTCCCGGCAGCGGAAACGAGGACAAGGTCGTCCACGTAGGGACGATGGAGGTCAATCTTCTCGTAATTCTCCTTCGTATAGAGGCCTGGCGTGAAGCCCAGATCCTTATAGGGGTTCTTCTCCATGAACCCTGCGGCCACGGATTTCTCTATCTCATTATATAATTCCTCCACGGAGCCGATGCACTTCTCCTCGTCGCCGTCTTCCGTACGCCAGATGGGCAGCGGGGTGCCCCAATAGCGCGAACGGCTCAAGTTCCAGTCGTTCAGGTTCTCCAGCCACTTGCCGAAGCGTCCCGTACCGGTAGATTCCGGTTTCCAGTTGATGGTCTTGTTCAACTCCATCATACGTTCCTTGCAGGCGGTGCTGCGGATGAACCAGCTGTCCAGGGGATAATAGAGGACGGGCTTGTCCGTGCGCCAGCAATGCGGATAGTTGTGCACATGCTTCTCTATCTTGAAGGCCAGGCCCTGCCCCTTCAGCATCATGCAGAGGTAGAGGTCGAGGGATTCGGCAGCCTGGGCGGCCTTCTCGTCGTACTTGCCGTCGATGGTGAATTGGGGATCATAGGCATTCTTCACCCAACGGCCCTGGTATTCCTTATATAAATCCACATTCACGCAGGCTTCCACGAAACGGGGATCCAACTCGTCCAGCAAATAGAACTTACCGGTCAGGTCCACCATAGGGCGTGTCTCACCCTTCTTGTTGATCATGAAAAGCGAAGGTATGCCGGCCTGACGGGCCACGAAAGCGTCGTCCGCACCAAACGTCGGAGCAATGTGTACGATACCCGTACCATCCTCGACGGTCACGTAATCACCGGCAATGACGCGGAAGGCCTTGTCCGAAGCATCGTTCCACCGGCCCTTGTCGTCCATCTCCACGGGTTTCACCCACGGGATGAGCTGTTCGTACTCCATGCCCACGAGGTCGGGTCCCTTGTATTCGCCCACGACTTTATAGGGTATCAGCTTGTCGCCCGGCTTGTAGGCATCAAGGGGCAGGCTTTCCGCCTTTTTGTTGAAGTGTGCGCCAAGCAAAGCCTTGGCCAGGACGACGGTCATTTTCTCACCCGTATAGCCATTGTAGGTCTGCACGGCCACGTAGTCGATGCGCGGTCCTACGCAGAGGGCCGTATTCGAGGGGAGTGTCCAGGGCGTGGTTGTCCATGCCAGGAAGTAGGGCGTGCCCCACTCCGCCATCTCAGGTTTAGGATTCTTGATCTTGAATTGGGCCACCATCGTCAGGTCCTTCACATCGCGGTAGCAGCCGGGCTGGTTCAACTCATGCGAGCTGAGCCCCGTACCTGCGGCGGGTGAATAGGGCTGGATGGTGTAACCTTTATATAAGAGCCCCTTCTGGTAGAGTTGCTTGAGGAGCCACCAGAGCGTCTCGATGTAGCGGTTGTCGTAGGTGATATAGGGATCTTTCATGTCCACCCAGTAACCCATCTTGTGGGTGATGTCTTCCCATTCCTTGGTGAACTTCATCACGTCCTTGCGGCACGCGGCGTTATAATCGGCCACAGAGATAGTCTTGCCGATGTCTTCCTTGGTGATACCCAAAGCCTTCTCCACCCCCAATTCGACGGGCAGTCCGTGCGTGTCCCAGCCGGCCTTGCGCTTCACCTGGTAGCCCTTCATCGTCTTGTAGCGACAGAAGGTGTCCTTGATGGTACGCGCCAAGACGTGGTGGATGCCCGGCATGCCATTGGCCGAAGGAGGCCCTTCGAAAAATACAAAGGAGGGACACCCCTCACGCTCTGTCATACTCTTGGCGAAGACCTGGTCCTCGTCCCATCTTTTCAACACTTTCTTGTTTATTTCCGAGAGGTCAAACTTCCCGTGTTCGGCAAACTTTTTACCCATATATCTTTGTCTATTTTCTTAATCTGTTCAATGCGATTCGCTTACAAGGGCGCAAAAATACAAAATAGTCAGAAATGACGCAAATCTTTCCTCAAATCTTCTCCACGCCGATGCCCGGCCTGTCCGGCAAGGTGATTTTTCCCTTGACTACCTCCATGCCCCGGAAACGGTCGTTGGCTATCAGCAGACTACCGTCCAGATCGGCGAAGTCTATCCCCGGAGACAACTGGGCTGCGGCAGAAATGGCACAGGAAGTCTCAGTCATACACCCCACCATTACCTGCATGTCCAACGCACGGGCCAAGGTCAGCATCTTCCACGCCTCGCGCATCCCGGTACATTTCATCAGCTTGATGTTGATGCCCGTAAAGGCGCCCCTCAAAGCGGGGATGTCCTTCAGCCGCTGGACGGACTCATCGGCAAAGACGGGCAGGGGACTGTGTTGGGTAATCCAGGCAATGTCATCCAGACGTTCCTTAGGCATGGGTTGCTCCACCATCACGATGCCCTGCCCTTTCAGCCAATGAATCTCTTCCAATGCCTGTCGTCGGTCCGTCCACCCTTGATTGGCATCCACGGCGATGGGCAGGTTCGTGACGGAGCGGATGGTCTCGATCATCTGTTTATCGTGCTTGCCACCCAACTTCACTTTGAGGATATTGAACTGTCCGGCACATTCCTCCGTCTTCTGGCGTACCACGTCGGGCGTGTCCATGCCGATGGTATAGGTGGTGGAAGGAGTCTTCTCCTTGTCCAATCCCCAAATCCGATACCAAGGGGCTTGCAGAAGTTTGCCCACCAGGTCATGCAGGGCAATATCCACCGCCGCCTTGGCCGCGGCATTGCCTTCGGACAAGCCATCCACCCAAGACAGGATATCTTCCAGACGGAAAGGGTCGGTGAACTGACCGATGCGCGCCTGCACCTGCTTCAAGAAAGCCATCACACTCTCCAGGCTGCCCAACTCTTTCTGCAAATAGGGTGGCATGGAAGCTTCTCCATAGCCCGTAATGCCATCATAATCAATCTCTACCTGCACATCGGGCGTCGTAGAGCGCGAATAAGTGGCCACGGTAAAGACATGCCGCAACTTCAGTTCGTAAGGAAAGAAACGCAGGCGCAGGCAGGGAGCCAGCCGATTCCGTCTATTTATATTGAACAAGGGCAAGGCCGCTTCGGCCTCCTCCACGCCCATCCCCAGGCCAAGAGTGGCGAGGGTAGCGGTTTTGAGGAAATCTCTTCGTGTTTGCATAAATGATAATTTATCTTTGAGGAGTTAGAGGGAGTTATAAGGAGTTAGAGGGAGTTATAAGCCGATAGTGAGTCCGCGATAACGGCAAAGGTATTGGCCTTTAACTCCCCCAAGCGGAGCGATAACTCCGTCTAACTCCTTTTAATTCCTGCGGGCAAAGCCCGCTAAATTCCTATTTAACCCTGCAAAGGTAGTCTTTTCGGGAAGTCAAAGGCCGGCTGGGGCAAAGTTTTTTTTCATTTCATGAGGAAGTTCCTGGGAATCGTGGTATCTTTGCCGCCCGAAACGACTAACTGCGTTCATTTTTGGAGAAGTTACGCCGCATCATAAAGTTCATCCTGCCCCTGATATTCATCCTGTACTGGGGAGGGGTCACCTTGTTTACCCACTCGCATGTGGTGAACGGGGTCATCATTGTGCACTCGCATCCCTTCAAAGCCCATCATCAGCACACGCAAGCCGAGGTTGAGACCATCTTCTTCCTCGACCATTATGCCACGCCGTGCATACCTGTGCTGGAACCTGCGGTGCTATACTTCTGCCTGCTGCTGGGAGTGCTGGCCATTCCCCGCACGGTGCGCCTCTGCCTGCTACAGGCCCGAGGCGGCATCCGCTTGCGTGCCCCACCCGCTTGTCTTTTCTAATTTCCCGTTTATCCTTACGGGCAGATGACACCGCCTGACAAACGGCTTGTGCCACTGCCCTATCTGTAATTTTATCCCAATCAAAAAAAAGAAGAGACACATGAAACAATACTTATTTCTTGTGGTGGCGATGCTGTGCGCATGGCTTCCGGCCACCACTTTTGCCGAAGACTTGAAAGACTCGGATGCCAACATCGTGGGACACGTGTTGGAAAAGCATACGCAAGAACATTTATCCTATATCACCATCTCCCTGAAAGGAACGACTATCGCCACGCTGACCGACCCCACGGGACACTACTTTCTGAAAAACCTGCCCGAAGGGGAGTTCGAGATGCAGGTCAGCTCGGTGGGCTATCAGACCGTGACGCGGCGCGTTGTACTGAAAAAGGGCGTCACGCTGGAAGAAAACTTCGAACTGGAGGAAGACCTCGTGGCGCTGGACGGCGTAGTGGTGACCGCCAACCGAAACGAAACCACCCGCCGCATGGCTCCCACGCTGGTCAACGTAATGGATTTCAAACTGTTCGAACAGACCAACTCCACCACCTTGGCGCAAGGACTGAACTTCCAGCCGGGCGTCCGTGTGGAGAACAACTGCCAAAACTGCGGCTTTCAGCAGGTACGCATCAACGGGCTGGACGGGCCTTACACACAGATATTGATAGACTCGCGCCCGGTATTCAGCGCGCTGGCCGGCGTATATGGACTGGAACAGATTCCCGCCAACATGATTGAACGGGTGGAAGTGATGCGCGGAGGAGGCTCGGCCCTGTTCGGGGCATCGGCCATTGCGGGTACCATCAACATCATCACCAAAGAACCTCTGCGCAACTCCGCCCAACTGGGGCATACCCTCATGGGGGTCGGCGGACTGTCCACGTGGGACAACAATACCACGATGAATGCCTCGCTGGTGACGGACAACCACAAGGCCGGCATTTACGTGTTCGGACAGAACCGGGCGCGCAGTGCCTTCGACTACGACGGGGATGGCTTCACGGAGTTGCCCAAGCTACATAACCAGACGGTGGGCTTCCGCTCGTACCTCAAGACAAGCACCTACACCAAGCTGACCTTTGAATATCACCACCTGCAGGAGTTCCGCCGGGGTGGAAATCTGCTGGACCTTCCGCCTCACGAGACGGACATTACCGAACAGACCGAACACAGCATCAACAACGGAAGCATCAAGTTTGACTACTTCTCGCCCAACGAGAAACACCGCCTGAACGTCTATGCCTCCATGCAGCACATCGACCGGGACAGCTACTACGGAGGCGACCACTCGCTCGATGCCTACGGTTCCACCAAAGACCTGACCTGGGTGGTCGGCTCACAATACGTCTACCACTTCGACCGCTGCCTCTTCCTGCCTGCCGACCTGACTGGAGGCGTGGAGTATAACGAAGACGCCATGCACGACAACATGTGGGGCTACCACCGCACCATCGACCAGACTGTGCGCATTGCCGGAGCTTTCCTCCAGAACGAGTGGAAAAACGAGCAATGGAGTTTCCTCGTGGGCGGACGCCTGGACAAGCATAACCTGATAGACCACGTCATCTTCAGTCCGCGTGTCAACTTGCGCTTCAACCCGACAGACGACATCAACCTACGCGCCAGCTATTCGGTGGGCTTCCGCGCCCCGCAAGCCTTCGACGAAGACCTGCACATCGAGAATGTGGGCGGAAACGTATCCATGATTCAGCTGGCCGAGGACCTGCGCGAAGAAAAGTCACGCAGTTTCAGCCTCTCGGCAGACATGTACCGGCGCTGGGGAGGCTTGCAGGCCAATCTGCTGCTCGAAGGCTTCTACACCAACTTGTCCGACGTATTCGCCCTGCGCGAAGTGGGCACCGAGAACGGCATCCTGAAGAACGAACGCTACAATGAGAAAGGGGCCCGCGTCTATGGCCTGACTCTGGAAGGACGGATGGCCTGGCTCAACTCGCTGCAGCTACAGGCCGGGGTCACCCTGCAAAAGGCTGAATACAAAGAGGCACGCCAATGGAGCGACGACGAAAGCGTGCCCCTGGAAAAGCGCATCTTCCGCACGCCGGACACCTACGGCTATATGACGCTGACCTACAGCCCCCTGAAGCCCCTGAGCATCGCCCTGTCCGGCACGTACACCGGCAGCATGCTGGTGGAGCACCGCGCAGGTTATATCGAGAAAGACCGGGCCGACAAAACCCCGGACTTCTGGGAAATGAACCTCAAGGCGTCCTACGACTTCGAGGTCTACAAGGACATCACGCTCCAACTCAGCGTGGGCGTGCAGAATCTGTTCAATGCCTATCAGAAGGATTTCGACCAAGGCAAGCTGCGCGACTCGGGATACATCTATGGTCCGGGACTTCCGCGCTCCTACTTCGCAGGCGTGAAGTTGAGCTACTAAATCAGTGATTGGCGATTAGTGGTTAGTGATTAGTACACGGCTCTCCAATCATCACTAATCGCTAATCACTAATCGCTAATCACTAACCGCTAATCACTAACCGCTAATCACTAACCCCTATATAAAGTTCGTTCGTCTCCGTCGTTTCCAGCAGCGGTTCCCTGCAGATATAAGGCAAGATACGCGTGGCGAACAGCAGGCGGTTGAGATTGAACTCATCGAACAGCGGGTCGGCAGGGTCAAAGCTGCTGACGTGCACATCGCCCTGCGAATGGATGAAACGCTTGCCACCCAGGTAAAAGGCCACGTGTGTCACCCGCTCCTTCTCCTCCGCCGTGGCCTTACGCCCGAAGAAGACGAGGTCGCCCGGCTCCAGGTTGGAAAAGTCCGGAGCAATGTCGATGCGACGGCCCACGCGGGCCTGCTGCGAGGCATCGCGAGGGATGATGATGTCGTGCATGAAGAGCACGGTGCGCACAAAGCCGCTGCAATCCACCCCTTTGGACGAAGTGCCGGCCCAGAGGTAGGGGACGCCCGTCAGCGTCTGTGCCGTGTGGAGGACGGCGTCGGCATTCCAACGCAGCGAGCGGCGCCACTCGCGTTCGGGCTGCGCCAGGGACCTGTCGATGTACCCCCTGCGGCCGTCGGGATAGGAGACAAGGTAGTAATGCCCCATCCGCCCCTCGTAGCGCAGGCGGTCGCCGGCCACGACGTCGGACACGGGCAAGGCATCGGCACGGGGCAGGGACCTCACGAAGCCATAGTGGGCGGTCACCACAATCTTCTCCGCCCGGTTCCACGCCTCCAGTTCTTCGCGGGTCATGAGACGGACGGCCACGGGGTGAACCCAACCTTCATAACGGTCCGGCGTCCGGATGTACTGCCAGGTCTGCGACTGCAACACACGCACCGGCATGCCCAGCAGCCCCTGGGAAATCATCTCCGACGAGAAGTCCGGCTCGGCCCGCATATTGGCCACGGAGAGGTTCAACACGCCATACGCCCGCAAGGTGTCGGGAACTTGCGACATCGCCGGGACGGCAAGGACGAGCGCGGCAGACAGAAGGACAAGCATCATCAGTCTTTTCATCTTTTATGTGATTGGTTCGACGCGCAAAGGTACGAAAAGAATCCGAATCGCGAACTTTTCACTGCCCGGACAAAGCCGGACGCGATATTTTTCTTACTTTTGCACGCGAATTGCGAGATATACATTATTATACCCTATATGAAGTTTTCCGAGTTAGACTTGAACGACCAAGTGCTGGAGGCACTGGACGCCATGCGCTTCGAAGAGTGCACCCCCATACAAGAACAGTCCATCCCCGTCATCCTCGAGGGCCGCGACCTCATCGCCGTGGCACAGACGGGCACCGGCAAGACCGCCGCCTACATGCTGCCCATCCTCAACAAACTGTCCGAAGGCACCTACCCCGCGGACGCCATCAACTGCATCATCATGGCCCCCACCCGCGAACTGGCCCAGCAGATCGACCAGCAGATGCAGGGATTCTCCTACTTCCTGCCCGTCAGCGGCGTGGCGGTCTACGGAGGCAACGACGGCATCCTCTTCGAACAGCAGAAGAAGGGCCTGACGCTGGGCGCGGACGTGGTCATCGCCACCCCCGGGCGGCTCATCGCCCACCTCAGCCTGGGCTACGTGGACCTGTCGCGCGTGTCGTTCTTCGTGCTGGACGAGGCGGACCGCATGCTGGACATGGGCTTCTACGACGACATCATGCAGATCGTGAAGTGCCTGCCGCGGGAGCGGCAGACCGTGATGTTCTCCGCCACCATGCCCGCCAAGATACAGCAGCTGGCCGAGACCATCCTCCACGACCCGGCCGAAGTGAAGCTGGCCGTGTCGAAGCCTGCGGACAAGATCGTGCAGGCCGCCTACGTCTGCTACGAACAGCAGAAGCTGGGCATCATCCGCTCGCTCTTTGCCGACGAGGTGCCGGAGAGGGTCATCATCTTCGCCTCGTCCAAACTGAAGGTGAAGGAAGTGGCCCGCGCCCTGCAACGCATGAGGCTGAACGTGGGCGAGATGCACAGCGACCTGGAGCAGGCCGAGCGCGAGGACGTCATGTACCGCTTCAAGGCCGGACAGGTCAACATCCTGGTGGCCACCGACATCGTGGCCCGCGGCATCGACATCGACGACATCCGCCTGGTCATCAACTACGACGTGCCCCACGACAACGAGGACTATGTGCACAGGATAGGCCGCACGGCCCGCGCCAACAACGACGGCGTGGCACTGACCTTCGTCAGCGAGAAGGAGCAGGGCAAGTTTGCCGGCATCGAGCGGTTCCTGGGCAAGGAAATCTACAAGATACCCCTCCCCGCCGAACTGGGACCCGCGCCGGAGTACAGCCCCAAGACCGCCGGCAAGGGCAAGGGCGGCGGACACCGTGGCGGCAAGGGCGGCGGACACGGCCGGGGACGCAAGCCGCACGACAAAGCACGCAGGTGACACCCCCTACATACGGCCACTTACACCGGGGCAGATACACACCTATCTGCCTCATTCTTAATACCTGAATTCGTCGGATATCTTATGTAAGATACAATAAATATCTTGTATAAGATAACTAATTTATCTTGTATAAGATATAAAATT
This sequence comes from Candidatus Bacteroides intestinavium, assembly GCA_019118325.1. Classification (GTDB taxonomy): domain Bacteria; phylum Bacteroidota; class Bacteroidia; order Bacteroidales; family Bacteroidaceae; genus Bacteroides; species Bacteroides intestinavium. The sequence continues at coordinate 138 of DWZE01000030.1, read as the reverse complement.
TATCCTATAAGTAGATGTTGATATTTAGTTTATATTTAGGAGTTAAGAAGTTAAGGAGTTATCACTCCGCTTTGCTCCGTTAGGAGTTAAGACGATAGTAAGTCAAAGGACCGTATACACAGAGGTATTGGCTTAACT
>DWZE01000029.1 GCA_019118325.1 Candidatus Bacteroides intestinavium | reverse complement strand
ACTTATCATTTATACTTTACGCGGGATGAATTTGTGCATTTTAGTCATGCTAACTTAATGAGGGTGTATCATAATGACAAACATCTATCATTCTGTCATGTTAAGCGGAGCGAAGCGAAGTCGAAACATCTCACTTAACCAATCTTGAGATCCCTCGGCTACGCTCGGGATGACAGACTATACCTTAATGAAATAGTCAAAAGAGGTTTTGAGCGAAGCTAATGATAGGTAATTTCTATTTTGATACATCCTCATTGAATTACCTACCCTGCATCTGATGTGAAAATGCACAAATTAAGCCCGCGCGTAGTATAACTCCCTCCCACAGCCCTCCTCATAACTCCTTAACTCCTCCAAAAGATACGTAAAAGAAGCAAGCACGCGCGGCAGATTCACACCATTTTCTTACCTTTGCACCCTGATATGAAGTATATGAAGCAAAAAATCCGTATATATTACGTTCTTTTCCTGCTGGTCACGATGCTTCCCGTCAGTGCATGGGCACAAATCAGAGGGGTGGTCACCGACTCGGTGACGAACGAACCGCTGATGTTAGTGAGCATCCAATACACGGGCACCGCCTACGGCACGCGCACCGACGAGAATGGAGAATACCGCCTCTCGGTAAGGCCGGGATTGAATGAGGTGACTTTCTCCTACATGGGATATGTCACCAAGACCATCCGGCTGAAGCCGGGCACCACCCGCCTGGACGTCCGCCTCCGCCCGGACGACATCGTGCTGCAGGAAGTAGTGGTAAAGCCCAAGAAAGAACGATACCGGCGCAAGAACAACCCCGCCGTGGACTTCATGCGCAAGGTCATTGAGCACAAGAAAGCCCTCCGCCTGGAGGAAAACGATTACTACCAGTACCGCAAGTACGAGAAGATGAAGATGTCCCTCAACGACATCACCCCCGAAAAGATGGAAAAAGGCCTGTACAAGAAGTTTGCCTTCTTCAAGGACCAGGTGGAGGAATCGGCCCTCTCCGGCAAGCTCATCCTGCCCATCTCCATCAAGGAAACGGCCAGCCGCACCATCTATCGCAGGGACCCGCAGAGCAAGAAAACCCTCATCGAGGGCATGAACTCATCGGGCATCGAGGAATTCTTCAACACGGGCGACATGCTGGGCACTATCCTCAACGACGTCTTCTCCGACATCAACATCTACGAAGACAATATCCGCCTGCTGCAACGCTATTTCACCAGCCCTATCGGGCGCGGAGGCATCGCCTTCTACAAATATTACCTGGAGGACACTCTCATGGTGGACGGACACGAGTGCGTGCACCTGACTTTCGTACCCCAGAACTCGCAGGACTTCGGCTTTACCGGACACCTCTATGTGCAGCGCGACTCCACCTATGCCGTCCGCCGCTGCACCATGAACCTGCCCAAGAATACGGGCGTCAACTGGGTGGAGTCGATGAGCATCGTGCAGCAGTTCGAACAGTTGCCGGACAGCAACTGGGTGCTGACCGACGACGACATGACCGTGGAACTGGGCATCACCAAGGGCATACAAGGCCTGGAAGTGCAGCGCACCACCAAATACACCGACTACCAGTTCGACCCCATTGAGCCGCGCCTCTTCCGCCTGAAGGGAAGCGTCATCAAGGAAGCCAACATGCTGTCGCGCTCGGACGAGTATTGGGCCTCGGTGCGCCAAGTGCCCCTGACGAAAAAGGAAAGCACCATGGACCTCTTCATGAACCGCATCGAGCAGATACCGGGCTTCAAATACGTCATTTTCTTTGCCAAGGCCTTAATAGAAAACTTCGTGGAAACAGGCAGCAAGAAGCATCCCAGCAAGGTGGACATCGGTCCCATCAACACGATGATTACCAGCAACTACCTAAACGGCACCCGCTTCCGACTGAGCGCCATGACCACGGGCAACCTCCACCCACATTGGAGCGTGAGCGGCTATGGCGCCTATGGTACGAAGGACAAGAAATGGTTCTACTCCGGACAGCTGGCCTACTCGTTCAACAAGCGCGAGTATGTCTTGTGGGAATTCCCCAAGCACTACCTGGCCTTCAAATACACGTACGACGTAATGAACCCCATGGACAAGTACCTCGCCACGGACAAGGACAATATGTTCGTGGGTTGGAAATGGACGAAGGTTGACCAGATGTCCTACATCCGCGATGCCACCCTGACCTACGAGCTGGAAACCAACACGGGCTTCTCCATGCAAGCCATGGCTCGCCACCGCAACGACCAGCCCGGCGGCAATCTGGCCTATTGGAAGAACGACGGCACCACCCCCGGCGTATTGGATGAGACCAATACCCGCGTGCACGACATGACCACCGCCGAGGTGGGAGTCACCCTGCGTTATGCCCCCGGCGAGACCTTCGTCAACACCAAGCAACGGCGTGTACCTGTGTCGCTGGATGCTCCCGTGCTGACCCTCTCGCATACGGCCGGCTTCAAAGGACTGTTGGGCGGAGAGTACAACTTCAACCTCACAGAGATGAGCCTGCGTAAACGTTTCTGGTTCGGCTCCTGGGGCAAGCTGGATGCCACGCTCCGCGCGGGCGCCCAGTGGAACAAGGTGCCCTTCCCCTTGCTCAACTTGCCGATGGCCAACCTGTCCTACATCACGCAAAACAACGAATCGTTCAACCTCATCGACAACATGGAGTTCCTCAACGACCGTTACGCATCGGTGGCCCTGAGTTACGACCTCAACGGCAAGCTCTTCAACCGTATTCCCCTCATCCGCAAGTTGAAATGGAGGGAAATGTTTCGCGTGCGAGCCCTTTGGGGCACCCTGACGGACAAGAACAATCCGTACAAGAACCACGACGGCGGCATCTTCCTCTTCCCCATGCGCGACGGGGTGCCCACCAGTCACATCATGGACCACCGCACGCCTTACGTGGAGGCCAGCGTGGGCATCTACAACATCTTCAAGCTGCTGCACATCGAGTATGTGCGCCGCCTGACCTACACCAATCTGCCGGGCACCACCAAGTGGGGCATCCGGTTTATGATATTGACAATATTTTGAGTGGTGATTAGCGTTTAGGAATTAGCAAGGCGTCCGATAAGGATGTAATTGTCACTAGTTACTAAACACTAATCGCTCATCACTAAACACTACACACCACAATGAGTCCATTAGCAGAAAGACTCCGCCCCAAGACGCTGGACGAATACATCGGCCAGAAGCACCTCGTCGGCCCCGGTGCCGTGTTGCGCCGCATGATAGACTCGGGCCGCATCTCCTCCTTCATCCTTTGGGGGCCTCCGGGGGTAGGAAAGACCACCCTGGCGCAAATCATCGCCCACAAGCTGGAAACGCCCTTCTATACCCTGAGCGCAGTGACCAGCGGCGTAAAGGACGTGCGCGACGTCATCGAGAAGGCACGGAGCAACCGTTTCTTCTCCTCGGCCAGCCCCATCCTCTTTATCGACGAGATACACCGCTTCAGCAAGTCCCAGCAAGACTCCCTGCTGGGCGCCGTCGAACAAGGCGTGGTGACACTGATAGGCGCCACCACGGAGAATCCTTCGTTCGAAGTCATCCGTCCTCTGCTCTCCCGATGCCAGCTCTATGTTCTCAAATCCCTGGAAAAAGACGACTTGCTGGAACTCCTCCACCGCGCCATCACCACCGATACCATCCTGAAGGAACGGAAGATAGAATTGACGGAGACCAGCGCGATGCTGCGTTACAGCGGAGGCGATGCCCGCAAACTGCTCAACATCCTCGAACTGGTGGTAGACGCCGAAGCACAAGACCCCGTGGTCATCACCGACGCACTGGTGACCGACCGCCTCCAGCAGAATCCCCTGGCCTACGACAAAGACGGGGAGATGCACTACGATATCATCTCCGCCTTCATCAAGTCCATCCGTGGCTCCGACCCCGACGGTGCCATCTACTGGTTGGCACGTATGGTGGAAGGAGGCGAGGATCCCGCGTTCATCGCCCGCCGACTGGTCATCAGCGCGGCGGAAGACATCGGCCTGGCCAATCCCAACGCCCTCCTGCTGGCCAACGCCACGTTCGACGCGGTGATGAAAATCGGCTGGCCGGAGGGACGCATCCCCTTGGCGGAATGCACTGTCTATTTGGCCACCAGCCCCAAAAGCAACTCTGCCTACCAGGCCATCAACGATGCCCTTTCCCTGGTGCGACAGACGGGTAATCTGCCTGTACCCTTGCATTTGCGTAACGCCCCCACGAAGCTGATGAAGGAATTGGGCTATGCCGAGGGCTACAAATATGCCCACGACTATCCCGGACACTTTGTCCGCCAGCAATTCCTCCCCGATGAACTGAAGGATCACCGCATCTGGCAACCCCAGGAAAACGCCGCCGAAGCACGCCACAAGGAGCGGATGCAGGCATTGTGGGGGGAAAGATTCAACAAGTAAGGACCAGAGGTGGCTATTATATAAAAGGAGAAGCTGTCTTGTTTGGCTTTATTCCGGCACTTTTCTAACGACTGAACTCATTAATTACTGTACTTCATACATCAAACTACTGTACTTTGTATGGTGAACTACTGTATTTCATGACATCAGGTCAGACAGAAAGGCCGGATAAAATAGGTTAGGAATAAAATCAATGAACTCTTGCGGCTTACTCACATACTTACCAACTCGCTCAGCTCCCTATGCGAAATGATAACTCGTTTAAAAAAGGAAATATTTAAAAAAGGAAACACTTTGCACTATAATCAAACAAAATCACTATCTTTGTGCCGCTAAAACCGACAATTATGGAAACAAATGCATTCTTCACCCCCGAGGAGCGGGCACAGCTCGTCAGCCTCTACCGCAAACTGCTGCAACTCTCCGGCGACGCCCTGCAAAAGGGAGATTGCCGAAGACTGAAAGCCCACCTCGTACACTCCATCCAGGCCAACCCCATCCCTCGCGATGTCTTCGGGCTGAATCCCATCCTCAAGGACATGCAGACGGCCATCATCGTGGCCGAAGAGATAGGTATGCGCCGCGCATCCATCCTGGGCGTGATGCTGCACGACTCCGTGCGCAACGGCACTTATACGGCCGAAGCCATCGGACAGGAATTTGGCGAAGACGTGGCAGGAATTATCCGGGGCCTCATCCGCGTGCAGGAACTTTACCGGAAAAGCCCCAGCATTGAGTCGGAAAACTTCCGCAAGCTGCTCCTCTCCTTTGCCGAGGACATGCGCGTCATCCTCATCATGATAGCCAACCGCGTCAACGTGATGCGCCAGATTAAGGATGCTGCGGACAACGAGGCACGCCTCCGCGTAGCGGGCGAAGCAGCCTATCTCTACGCCCCCCTGGCCCACAAACTGGGACTCTACAAGTTGAAATCGGAGCTGGAGGACCTCTCGCTGAAATACACCGAGCACGACGTATATTATCACATCAAGGAGAAACTGAACGAGACGAAAGCCTCGCGCGACCGATATATCGCCCGCTTCATCGCCCCCATCCAACAGAAACTGGAGGAAGCTGGGTTGCACTTCCACATCAAGGGACGGACAAAATCCATCCACTCCATCTACCAGAAAATGAAGAAGCAGAAGTGCCCCTTCGAAGGCGTGTACGACCTTTTCGCCATCCGCGTCATCCTCGACTCGCCGCTGGAGCGGGAGAAGCAGGAGTGCTGGCAGGTCTACTCCATCGTCACTGACATGTACCAGCCCAACCCCAAACGCTTGCGCGACTGGCTCTCCGTGCCCAAAAGCAACGGCTACGAATCGCTCCACATCACCGTGATGGGCCCCGAAGGCAAGTGGGTGGAGGTACAAATCCGCACCGAGCGCATGGACGACATCGCCGAGCGCGGCCTGGCCGCTCACTGGCGTTACAAAGGCATCAAGGGCGAGAGCGGCCTGGACGAATGGCTCACCTCCGTGCGCGAAGCGCTGGAGAACTCAGAGAACGACCTTGAAGCGATGGATCGCTTTAAGCTGGAGTTGTACGAAGACGAGGTATTCGTCTTCACCCCCAAAGGCGACCTCTTCAAATTGCCCAAAGGAGCCACAGTGCTGGATTTCGCCTTTCATATCCACACTGCCCTGGGCAGCAAATGCATAGGCGCCAGGGTCAATGGCAAGAATGTCCCCCTGCGCCACCGACTGCAAAGCGGCGACCAGGTGGAAGTGATGACCTCGAACACCCAGACGCCCAAGCAGGATTGGCTGAACATTGTCATCACCTCCAAGGCGCGCACCAAGATAAAACAAGCCTTAAAGGAAATGGTGGCACGCCAGACGGACTTTGCCAAAGAGATGCTGGAGCGCAAGTTCAAGAACCGCAAGATAGAGTATGATGATGGCACCATGATGCGCCTCATCAAGCGCATGGGCTACAAGGTGGTGACCGACTTCTACCAAGCCGTGGCCGACGGTGCGCTGGACGTCAACGACCTCATCGACCGCTACATGGAGCAACTCCGCCACGACACAGCCGACTCACGCGATGCCGCCATCTACCGCAGTGCCGAAGCCTTCAACCTGACGCCCGCCACTCCCGACGAAACCGCTACGGGCGGCAAGGAAGACGTACTGGTCATCGACCAGAACCTCAAGGGCTTGGACTACAAGCTGGCCCGCTGCTGCAACCCCATCTATGGAGATGACGTCTTCGGCTTCGTCAGCGTCACGGGCGGCATCAAGATACACCGCACGGATTGCCCCAACGCTCCGGAGATGCGCCAACGCTTCGGCTACCGCATTGTCCGCGCACGCTGGGCAGGCAAGGCAGAGGGGACGCAATACCCCATCACCCTGCGCGT
>DWZE01000028.1 GCA_019118325.1 Candidatus Bacteroides intestinavium | reverse complement strand
GCAAAAATTATTTTATATGAACGATAAAAAGAAACACCGAAAGCGGTGCTTCTGCATCGCTGTGCGCAAATTTAGGGATTTTCCCCATATAGGCCAGCTATAAACGCCTCTTTTAAATGAAAAAGCCGTGCACAAAAATGAAAAAACATAGGGACAGCTATTGCAAATATAAAAAAAATGCGTACCTTTGCAGCCGCAAAACGGGTAAGTCCTATACGGCCAGCTCCCTGTGAATCCTCCAGGGCTTGACCGCAGCAAAGGTAACAGGTCGTAGCGGCGCGATGTAGTAAGCTTACCCACCCGCCTCTTTAGCTCAGCTGGCCAGAGCACGTGATTTGTAATCTCGGGGTCGTTGGTTCGAATCCGACAAGAGGCTCAAAATTCTCAGCGGCAAAATCTGCCAAACAACCATCCCTCACTCCACAGATAGCAAACAAGCTGTTTAGCCTCCCCAAGAGGGATTTGGCTGCCCTAAACAGGGACTTTATCCATCTTCGAAAAGGATTTGGAAACAAGCCTGCAAAAATAGAAGCAATCCAAAGTTTTTTCCGTACCTTTGTTGTCCGAAATACAACTACAACAAGTATTATGTCTGATTTAGCTCCTTTGATATCCGACTTGGCACTCATATTGATTTGCGCCGGTCTGATGACCTTGATTTTCAAAAAATTAAAGCAACCCTTGGTATTAGGCTACATCGTAGCGGGATTCCTGGCCAGCCCACATATGCCCTACACGCCTTCCGTCATGGAAAGCGCCAGCATGAAGGTGTGGGCCGACATAGGCGTCATCTTCCTGCTTTTTGCGTTAGGACTGGAATTCAGCTTCAAGAAAATAGTCAAGGTGGGAGGTCCTGCGGTGATTGCCGCCTGTACGGTCATTTTCTGCATGATCATGCTGGGCATAGCCGTAGGTTCAGCTTTCGGATGGAGCAAGATGGATTGCCTGTTTCTGGGCGGCATGATTGCGATGTCCTCCACCACCATCATCTATAAGGCATTTGACGACCTGGGCCTCCGGAAGAAGCAATTCACCGGACTGGTGCTCAGCGTACTGATATTGGAAGACATCCTGGCCATCGTCCTGATGGTGATGCTTTCCACCATGGCCGTACGGCACAACTTCGAGGGGACACAGATGTTGGAAAGCATCGGCAAACTCATGTTCTTCCTTATCCTATGGTTTGTGGTGGGCATCTATCTCATTCCGCTCTTATTAAAAAAGTGCCGGAAACTGATGAGCGACGAAACACTGCTGATAGTTGCCCTGGCAATGTGCTTCGGCATGGTGGTACTGGCCGCACGAACCGGATTTTCGCCGGCCTTCGGTGCTTTCATCATGGGCTCCATCCTGGCCGAAACGGTAGAAGCCGAACATATCGAAAAACTGGTGACCCCGGTAAAAGATTTGTTCGGGGCTATCTTCTTTGTGTCTGTCGGCATGATGGTAGACCCCTCCATGATTGTGGAATATGCCGGCCCGATTATCGTCATCACCCTGGCTGTCATCGGAGGACAAGCCCTATTCGGGACATTGGGCGTACTGCTGGCCGGCCAACCCCTGAAAACCGCCATGCAATGCGGGTTCAGCCTGACGCAGATCGGTGAATTCGCCTTCATCATCGCCTCGCTGGGCGTTTCCCTGCATGTCACGGGACACTTCCTCTACCCCATCGTAGTGGCCGTATCCGTCATCACCACTTTCCTGACCCCCTACATGATCCGCATTGCCGAGCCCGCTTCCAACTATGTGGATGCCCACATGCCCGAACGCTGGAAGAATTTCCTGGCACGCTATGCGTCCGGCTCACGTCCTGTCAATCACGAAAGCTTGTGGAAGAAACTGATTGTAGCCCTTTTGCGCTTCACGATAGTCTACTCCATCGTTTGCGCGGCCATTGTGGCCTTGTCATTCAGGTTTTTCGTCCCCTTCTGTCAGGAAAGCCTGCCGGGCATCTGGGGCTCACTGGCAGCAGCCGGCGTGACCATCCTATGCCTCTCTCCTTTCCTGCGGGCAATTATGATCAAAAAGAACCATTCCGTCGAATTCACCACCCTCTGGAAAGAGGACAGGAGCAATCGCGCCCCCCTGGTGGCTACCATCGTCTTGCGGGTATTGCTGGCCGTCGGCTTCCTGATGTTTGTCATCTCCGGATTGTTCCAAGTATCCGTAGGACTGGTATTGGGCATCGCTTTCCTTTTGGTGGTACTGATGATACTCTCGCGCCAACTGAAGAAGCAATCCATCCTGATAGAGCGCCGCTTCTTCCAGAATCTGCGTTCACGCGATATCCGCGCAGAATATATGGGCGAAAAGAAGCCCCAATATGCAGGCCGCCTGCTCTCCAAAGACCTGCACCTGGCCGACTATGTCATCCCCGGTGAGGCTTCCTGGGCCGGCAAGACACTTGCCGAGTTGAACTTTGGCAAGACCTATGGCGTCCACGTGGTTTCCATATTGCGGGGCAAGAGACGCATCAATATCCCCGGAGCCTCTGTGCGCCTGTTTCCGGAAGACAAAATCCAAGTGATTGGCACGGATGCAGAATTGAATGTGTTCGGCGAAGCGATGAACCGGGCTTGCATCCTGGAAGACGATGTGGTGGAGAAAAGCGAGATGATTCTGCGCCAATTCCGCATCGAGGCGGATTCGCCTTTCCTGCACAAGAGCATCAAAGAATCCGGCATCCGCGACAAATACCATTGCCTGGTTGCCGGCGTGGAGCGTGAAGAAAATGCCCTTCGCGCTCCCGACCCGAACGAACCGTTTCTGGAAGGCGATGTTGTCTGGATTGTGGGAGAGAATACGGACGTTTACCGCCTGGCGGGGCAGGATTCCCTCAATGAGGAATAAGGTCAGATTTTTCCGAGGATTTTATCCATTACCCAATTGGTCAGGGTAGCGCTCTCGCCGTTGCAGGTACAGACAGACTTGCCCAACAAATGGTCCACCACAGCCTGAATCAGCGGTTGCTGTACATACGTAGGATTCTCCACGCTGATTTTCTCGCATCCCTTCTCCGTATGCAAGGAAATAGGCTCATACGTAAAGATGGAGAAGCATAGCATCCCTTTGTCTCCAATGACCTCTATACGGTCCTCGCGGGCAGAATCATCGGCTACGAAACACCATGAACCGCTGCCCACCAGCCCGCTCTCGAATTGGAAACAAGCGCTCAAGGTGTCCTCGGCAGGATACAATCCGCCCCGGTTGCTCTTATAGCCGCTGGCTTGCAGGATGCAGCCGAAAATCTCCTGCAGCATATCCAACTGATGAGGAGCCAGGTCATAGAAATAGCCCCCTCCGGCAATGTCGGGCTGCACGCGCCAGGGCAAGTTCTCCTTATTATAATCCAGGTTGCGCGGAGGCTGGGCAAAACGTATCTGGACATTGATGACATTACCAATAGCCCCGTCATCCACCAGAGCCTTCACTTTCAGGAAATAAGGCAGGTAACGGCGATAGTAGGCCACAAAACATGGCACGCCCGTCTCGTTTGAGATGCGATTGATGCGGCAACACTCCTCGTAAGTCACCGCCATCGGCTTCTCGATATACACCGGCTTGCCAGCCTTCATCGCCATAATGGCATAGGTGGCGTGTGAAGAAGGGGGCGTGGCGATATATACGGCATTTACCTCCGGGTCGTCCACCAGGGCCTGCGCGTCGTCATACCAACGGGGAATGCCCCGCTCTTCCGCATATTTCCTGGCTTTCTCACCATTACGGCTCATCACGGCCACCACCTCCGAATTCTCAATCTTCTGAAAGGCAGGACCACTCTTGTATTTGGTCACTTCACCACAACCGATGAACCCCCATTTGATTATCTTTGCGTCCATAATTCCCGGTTTTAATCTTCATCTTCAAAATCAAAGTCGAAATCGAAGTCGCCCATAAACTCCGGCGCGGTAAATTCCTCCAGCTCACGACGGTCTTTCTTGGTGGGGCGTCCGGTTCCTTTGGCACGGTTCACAAAGCCACTGACCTTGCTCATTTCCAACAATTCGTACTGGTCCGGCGTAGTCACGTTCTCCAGGACTTCGGGCACCAGCTTGGCTCCCACCCGTTTCTCGATGGGCTGCAACACCTTGAAGGAATAGGTGACAGGCGGCTTGCGCACCTGCACCACATCGCCCGCCTTCACCATGCGGGCCGCCTTGGCCTGCGCCCCGTTGATGCTGATGCGTCCTTTCTTGCACGCCTCTGCCGCAATGCTCCGCGTTTTGAAGATGCGTGCGGCCCACATCCATTTGTCTATCCTCGCCTCGCTCATTGCTTCTTATGGTTGAAATGATTCATTGTAAAATCCAAACCCGCCAGGCAGAAATTCCGGATAATTTCACCGGCCGTCTCCAGCCGTTCGGGCATCAGCTTATACTCCTCTTCGGTAAAGGGACTCAACACATAGTCAATCTGTCCGCCACGCGGAAAGTCATTGCCTATGCCGAAACGCAAGCGCGCATACTCCTGCGTGCCCAGCGTAGCGGCAATGTGCTTCAGCCCGTTGTGTCCGCCATCACTGCCTTTTCCTTTCAGGCGCAAAGTGCCGAAAGCCAGGGACAGGTCGTCCACCACCACCAGCAGGTTTTCCAAGGGGATGTTCTCCTTCTGCAACCAGTAACGCACGGCATTCCCGCTCAGATTCATATACGTAGAAGGCTTCAGCAACACGACTTGCCTGCCTTTCAGCGAAAAACGGGCAGTGAATCCGTATCGCCCGTCGGCAAACGCAGCGCCGGCTTTTCCGGCCAAAGCATCCACGGTCATGAACCCGATGTTATGCCGCGTCTCGTGATATTCCGGGCCGATATTGCCCAATCCTGCAATTAAATATTTCATCGTCAGTGTATGTCGGGAAAAAAGAAACGCGAATTACCGCATCTGCGCTAACCCGCGTTCCTTAGGTGTATGATTTTTGGACTTAATTTCGTGTCATCCGGCCTATCAGCTGTTGGCAGCGGCAGCGGCAGCACCTCTGGCGGCACGGGTCAGCTTGACAGCACATACCACAGCATCCTTGGCGTTCAGCAACTCCAGACCTTCGTAGCTCAGCTCGCCTACCTTCACGGTCTTGCCCAATCCCAGGTGGGACACGTTGACAACCAGTCTTTCGGGGATTACGTCATACAGCGCTTTCACTTTCAGCTTACGCATCTGGAGGGACAGCTTACCACCGGCCTTCACACCTTCTGCCAAGCCTTCCAACTGAACGGGCACTTCCATCACGATAGGTTTGGCCTCATCGATTTCATAGAAGTCCACGTGCAGGATGTTGTCCTTTACCGGGTGGAACTGGATGTCCTTCATGATAGCATTGTATTTCTTGCCATCAATGATGAGGTCTACCACATAGATATGCGGCGTGTAAACCAGATTACGCAAACCGTCAACGGTTACGGTGAAGTGAATCACTTCCTTGCCACCATACAATACACACGGAACTCCGTTGTTCTTACGGATAGCCTTCAAGGCTCTTGCCTGCTCAGAAGAGCGCTCTGCAATGGTTCTTGCAGTACCTGTTACTTCAATGGATTTCATTGTTCTAAAACTTTTTGTGTTACTCTAAAATTAAGTATTTCATTTGCTTAATTCACCATCACACGACGCAATCCCACCGAGATTGCCTGATGCTGTAAAAAAGCGGGCGCAAAGGTATGCTTTTTTTTCGAGTATACCAAACCTTCTGCTTAAAAATCAATATCTATATTAATAGGATGATCCAATAAGGGGGTAGCACCCTCCTCCGGCTTTTCCTCGCCGTGCTCCGCTTTCTGCTTGGCAGAGAGGCTGTCTCCGCTTTGTTTTTCGCGGATGAAGCGAATGCTGTCCTGCAGGCTTTTCATAAACTTGTCGAAATCTTCCTGATAGAGAAAAATCTTATGCTTCTCGAAGTTCACTTGCGAATCATAGCCCTCGCCTGTGACGATTTTCTTGCTTTCGGTGATGGCCAGGAACAACTCTTCTTTGCGGTTCTTCTTCACATCCAGGTAATAGATGCGCTTGCCGGCCTTGACGGCTTGAGAATACACAATATCTTTATCCTTATCACTCACATCTGCTCCGTTTTTCTTTTTAAAATCTTCCATTTTAGTTGAATTTTGAATCCGGGGTCAAAATTGACGATTTTTTTTATACTTTCAAAAGAAAAACGGGGTATAATCGCCTTCTTCTGCAAAAAAATGTATTTTATTTGTGCTGGCTCAACAAAAATGCCTACTTTTGCACCCCGTTAGAACGAAACACTATTACCATTTATTAATGTTATGATTAACAGAGTTCTTATTCGTCTTAAGATTATACAGATTGTATATGCGTATTATCAGAATGGCAGCAAAAACCTGGATGCGGCCGAAAAAGAATTGTTTTTCAGCTTGTCCAAGGCATACGACCTTTACAATTATCTGCTGATGCTGATGATAGCGGTGACGAATTATGCCCAAAAACGGATAGACGCGGCAAAATCAAAACTGGCTCCCACCCCCGAGGAATTGTACCCCAACATGAAATTCGTGGAAAACAAGTTTGTGATGCAACTGGAGGTGAACAAGCAACTGACCGAATTCATCACCAACCAGAAACGTTCATGGGCCAACGAAGAAACATTCGTCAAGGGACTGTACGAACAAATCACGGCCTCTGACATATATAAGGAATATATGGCTTCGACGGAGAACTCGTATGAAGCCGACCGCGAGCTGTGGAGAAAGCTCTACAAGACTTTCGTCTTCAACAATGACGCACTGGATGCCCTGCTGGAGGACCAGAGCCTGTATTGGAACGACGACAAGGAAGTGGTAGACACCTTTGTGCTGAAAACCATCAAGCGATTCGACGAGAAGAACGGAGCCAACCAGCCGCTCCTGCCCGAATTCAAAGACGAAGAAGACCGCGAATTTGCCCGCCGCCTCTTCCGCCGCACCATCCTGAACGGCGATTATTACCGCCACCTCATCAGCGAGAATACGCGCAACTGGGATCTGGATCGCGTGGCTTTCATGGATGTGGTGGTAATGCAATGCGCCCTGGCCGAAATCCTGAGCTTCCCCAACATCCCCGTCAGCGTCTCGCTGAACGAATATGTGGACATCGCCAAGGTGTACAGCACGCCGAAGAGCGGCAGTTTCGTCAACGGCACATTGGACGGAATTGTTAATCAATTAAAAAAAGACGGTAAGTTGACGAAAAACTGATATTTTTGTCGCGTATTAAACATTAAAAACTGAATATTTTATGAATCTTCTGACTATTTCTTTGTGGCAGGCTGCTCCTGCCGCGGGTCCTGACGGTAGCCTGATGTGGATTATGCTGATAGCCATGTTCGTCATCGTCTATTTCTTCATGATCCGCCCCCAAAACAAAAAGCAAAAGGAAATCGCGAATTTCCGCAAATCCCTGCAGGTGAACCAGAAAGTAATCACCGCCGGAGGCATCCACGGTGTCATCAAGGAAATCAACGATTCCGATGTCATCCTCGAAATCGCTTCCAACGTAAAAATCCGCATAGACAAAAACTCTATCTTTGCAGCTGCTGCCGACGCCAACAACTCACAAGCCAACGCGGCTAAATAAACGTCTATCGTAAATGCAGGCCCTATGTTCGACCGTAGGAACATAAAACTGATCTATGCAAGGATAAACAAGCAAACAAAGGACTTCCTGCTGAGCGAAAAGAGCAGGGAGTTCTTTATTTTTTTGTTCTTCTTCTTCGTGGCGGGAGGATTCTGGCTGCTACAGACCTTGAACAATGACTATGAAACGGAGTTTTCTGTACCCGTCCGGCTACGGAATGTTCCTGAAAATGCGGTCATTACCTCCGAACCGGTAACCAAACTGCAAGTCCGGGTCAAGGACAAAGGCACCGCCCTGCTCAACTACATGCTGGGCAAGAGCTTCTTTCCCGTCAACATCGACTTCGCCAAGCAGAAAGGGGAAGACAACCGGGTGCGGATTTATGCCTCCCAACTCAGCAAGGAAATAGCCGGCCAACTGAAAGCCTCCACCCAACTCCTGTCCATCAAGCCGGACACGCTGGAGTACATCTATTCGACAGGCGTATCCAAGAAAATACCAGTCAAACTGCAAGGGACGATAAAGGCGGGAAGACAATATTACTTTCCCGACACCCTCTTTCAGCCCGATTCCGTCCTGGTGTATGCCCCCGAAGACATGCTGGACACCATCAAGGCCGCTTATACCCAAAACCTGACCATGAACGAAGTGACGGACACGGTAAAGCGCCACCTCTCCCTGCAAGCCCGGAAAGGCGTGAAATATGTCCCATCCACCATTCAGATGACCCTGCCGGTAGATATCTATACGGAGAAGACCGTAGAGGTACCCCTGCACGGCATCAACTTCCCGGCCGACAAGGTGTTGCGCGCGTTTCCTTCCAAAGTGCAAGTCACTTTCCAGGTGGGGGTAAGCCGCTTCCGGCAGGTCACGGCAAGAGATTTCCACATCAACATCTCCTACGAAGAATTACTGGATTTGGGCACCAGCAAATATACGGTAAAGCTCCGAAGCATCCCCGAAGGTGTGAGCCACGTGCGCTTCAACCCCGAACAGGTAGACTTCCTGATAGAACAAGTATCCTCTGACTATGGCGATTAAGATAGGCATTACAGGCGGCATAGGAAGCGGGAAAAGCATCGTGTCCCGCCTGCTGACACTGACGGGCATCCCCGTCTATCAGACCGATACGGAAGCCAAGCGCCTGATGCTCTCCGATACCGGCATTCGAGAAGGACTGACGGCACTGGCCGGCAACGAGGTCTATAACGAAAAGGGCCTGAACAAAGCCTTTCTGGCTTCCTACATCTTTGGCCACCCCGAGCACCTCAAGCAGGTGAATGCCATCGTCCACCCACGGGTGCGCGACGACTTCCGCCTCTGGGCCGGGAAAGCCCGACAGGAAATAGTAGCCATGGAATCTGCCATCCTGCTGGAAGCCGGATTCACCAACGAGGTGGACAAGATAGTCATGGTATATGCCCCGAGCGAAGTACGCATAGCACGCGCCATCCGCCGGGATTCCGCCACCCGGAAAGAGGTAGAGCGACGCATCCAAAGCCAGATGGACGATGAAAAAAAACGCGGAGCGGCCGACTTCGTGATTGTCAACGATGGTGAAACCCCGTTAATCCCACAGGTTTTGAGCCTGATTTCTTCCTTATCCCAAAATCATTGATTACCTTTGCGGCTCGAAAAAAAATAGAATAATCAATAATCAAACATTTGAACCTATTATGTTGAAGACTGTTTTGTCCATTTCCGGTAAACCCGGATTGTATAAACTTGTATCCCGCGGAAAAAATATGCTGATTGTAGAGTCATTGACCGACAAAAAACGTTTCCCGGCATACGGCAATGAAAAAATCATTTCCCTGGGCGATATATCCATGTACACGGACGAAGAAGATGTTCCCCTGGCAGATGTATTCGCGGCCATGAAAAAGAAAGAAAAAGGAGCCGCCGTATCCTTGGATATGAAGAAGGCTTCTCCCGACGACCTATATGCCTACTTGGGCGAAGTTTTGCCAAACTTTGACCGCGACCGCGTACACGTCTCCGACGTCAAGAAACTGATATCCTGGTACAACCTGCTCGTAGCAAGCGGCATGACCGACTTTGGCGAAGCCGAAGCAACCGAAGAAGCCGAAGCCGCCGACAACACCCCCGAAGAAAGCGAAAAAGCAGAATAACACGGAAAGGAGGGCGCATATGCCCTTCTTCTTCCCCCCATAATGGCACGCAGATGAGCACAACCGGCATTATCTGCGTGCCATTCAAGCAAGCGCCCATAATGACAACCCCTCCTTGCTCCCCTCCCCCATCTTTTTCCTATCTTTTCCCACCAAAAGTTGCACAATATCAAATATTATCCTTATTTTTGGCAACGAATTAAGAAACCCGGGAAAACATGTCATAAAAATATAGAATGCATTATGGAAACATTGAACCTGATTAAAAACGACCCGTGGCTCGAACCGTATACCGATGCCATCAACGGACGCCACCAGCATGCCCTCGACAAGGAAGCCGAACTGACCGGGGGAGGCAAAAAAAGCTTGTCGGACTTCGCCACCGGACACCTCTACTTCGGCCTGCACCGGACAAAAGACGGATGGATATTCCGCGAATGGGCACCCAACGCCACGCAGATTTTCCTCATCGGCGACTTCAACGAATGGAGAGAAGTGAAGAAATACGCCTTGAAGCGCAAGGCTGGCGGCAATTGGGAAATCAAGCTCCCCGCCGACGCATTGCACCACGGCGACCTCTACAAACTGAAGGTGTATTGGGAAGGCGGATGCGGCGAGCGCATCCCGGCATGGGCCACCCGCGTGGTGCAGGATGATCAGACGAAGATTTTCAGTGCACAGGTGTGGGCTCCGGCAAAACCCTACAAGATGAGAAAACGTGTCTTCAGGCCAAACACCGACCCGCTCCTGATTTACGAATGCCACATCGGCATGGCACAAGATGCCGAGAAGGTGGGCACCTACCGCGAATTCCAAGAAAATATCTTGCCGCGTGTCGTCGAAGACGGATACAACTGCATACAAATCATGGCCATCCAGGAGCATCCCTATTATGGCAGCTTCGGATATCACGTTTCCAGTTTCTTCGCACCCTCTTCGCGCTTCGGCACCCCGGATGAACTGAAGGAACTGATCGACACCGCCCACAAGATGGGGCTGGCCGTCATCATGGACATCGTACACTCGCACGCCGTGAAGAACGAGGTGGAAGGCCTGGGCAACTTCGCCGGAGACCCCAACCAATATTTCTATCCCGGCGACCGCCACGAACATCCGGCATGGGACTCTCTCTGCTTCGACTATGGCAAAAACGAGGTGTTGCACTTCCTCCTCTCCAACTGCAAGTACTGGCTGGAGGAATTCAACTTCGACGGCTTCCGCTTCGACGGAGTAACCTCCATGCTCTACTATAGCCACGGCCTGGGCGAAGCCTTCTGCAACTACAACGATTACTTCAACGGACATCAGGACGACAATGCCATCTGCTACCTGACACTGGCCAACCGCCTCATCCACCAGGTAAAGTCCACGGCCATCACCATCGCCGAGGAGGTATCGGGCATGCCGGGCCTGGCCGCCAAATTCGAGGACGGAGGTTATGGCTTCGACTACCGCATGGCCATGAACATCCCCGACTATTGGATCAAGACCATCAAGGAAAAGATTGACGAAGACTGGAAACCCTCCAGCATGTTCTGGGAAGTGACCAACCGCCGCGCCGACGAAAAAACCATCTCCTACGCCGAAAGCCACGACCAGGCGCTCGTGGGCGACAAGACCATCATCTTCCGACTGATAGACGCCGACATGTACTGGCATTTCCAAAAGGGAGACGAGAACTACATGGTAAACCGTGGTATCGCCCTGCACAAGATGATACGCCTGCTCACGGCCAGCACCATCAACGGAGGCTACCTGAACTTCATGGGCAACGAATTCGGACACCCCGAGTGGATAGACTTCCCACGCGAGGGCAACGGATGGTCCTACAAATATGCCCGCCGCCAATGGGATCTGGTGGACAACAAGAACCTGTGCTACCACTACCTGGGTGACTTCGACAAGGCCATGCTGGCGGTCATCAAGAGCGTGCGCAAGATACAGAAGACCCCCGTGCAGGAAGTGTGGCATAACGATGGCGACCAAGTGCTGGCCTATATGCGCAAGGACTTGGTATTCGTCTTCAACTTCAACCCGAAGCAATCCTTCACCGACTACGGTTTCCTGGTGCCCGAAGGCTCCTACGAGGTCGTGCTGGATTCGGACAATCCCGCCTTCGGAGGCAACGGTCTGAACGATGACACCATCACCCACTTCACCATGCCCGACCCCCTCTACAAGAAGGATAAGAAAGGCTGGATGAAACTCTACCTCCCCGCACGCACGGCTATCGTGCTGAAGAAGAAGAAAGAGTGACTCTTTAGAAGAAGTTAGAAGGAATAAAAGGGAGCCAGAGGGAGTTAGCAGCCAATTGCAAGTCCGGCAAAAGCAAAACGGGAAACTATTGGCCGCTAACTCTTTCTGACTCCCTTTATACTTTGCATGGAATAAATTTGTGCATTTTTAGTCGTGATAGACGATAAAAATGCATGACATATTATTCTCCATGTGAAATCCCGTTATCTAATAAAAGTTCATTACAAAAATTATTTTTGTAATTTTTATTCTTAATATAGCATACTGATAAACAGGCTATTACATTTTCTTAAACAGCCTCAAAAAAACACTGAACAATTTCTGGCACTGCTCAAGGAAGAGGGCTTCGAGGTCACCAGCCATAATCTTATCAAGCTCCATCTGCGCC
>DWZE01000027.1 GCA_019118325.1 Candidatus Bacteroides intestinavium | reverse complement strand
TGGGCGTCAATCGTGCAAAAAGGAAAGTTTGCCGCCTGCGCCTTTGCGCTGGACAGGCAGTTGAAAAGAGTGGATTTCCCTACGTTGGGGAGGCCCACGATACCTGCTTTAAGTGCCATAGCTTATATCTTGTTTTATAGTTATTGACGAAACGATAATTTCGCGCAAAGGTACTGATTTATCGCTTATGTACAGCACGCAAATACGAAAAAACGGCTGCAAGTGCTTGTGTGAGACTTGCAGCCGTATGGGTTAGGGAGCCTTTGGGACTGGCTTAGAAGCGGTACATGGCCGTGATGAGGGGAACAAACTGGCTGTCGCTCATGATCTGGCCTTTCAGTTCGGCACCCAGTTTCCAGTGGTCGGTGAGGTTGAACATGATGCCGGCACCCAAATTCACGGCAAACCAGTTTTCTTTCCAATCACCGACCTTGCCATGCAGTATGCCGATACCTACAAGAGGATAGACTTCGAAAAGGGAATGGCGATAGACGTTCCAATGGAAATCGGCGTTGATGTCCCAAGCCTTCGCCTCATGTTCCTTGAAGTAACGGTTGAAACTGCCTACCACATCGAAGCGGTCATCAATGTCATACAGCACACGACCGCCCAGGAAGGCTTGGCCGTCCAAGACATTTGTACCGTAACCCAGATTCAGGCCGATGCCCCATTTGCCCTCTTGGGCCTGTATGCCGGCTGCAGCGAACAGGCATACCATCATTGTTAGAAATAACTTCTTCATACTCTTCTGATTATTTAAAGTGAAACATATCCTTTAGGACAAAGATATGCTTTCTAAACAACGGGCATCCTGTTTTTGTTTATGCCAATCGCCTTTTTTTGTCCGGCAGGTGTCGGGTCAGGCACTGTAGGCACCGGATTAGATGGCTTCCGTCGTATAATAGGCGCAGAAGAACCCGATGCAGAGGAAAGAGAAGCAGATGCGGAACAGCGTGCCTTGCGGCGTGTCGGCCTTATGGTGCAGGTAGTAGAGCAGCATGCGCACGGTGAAATACAGGGAAGCAAGGGCTGCCAGCAGGGCCACGTGCATCAGTTGGGGATGGCCCATGTAGCGGGCGGCGCCCCACAGCACGTAGCAGAAGAGGTTGAGGAAGGATACGGTGACGTAGTTCATTGGGGTTTGTTTTTTATGTTCAGGAAATTCTTTGTCTGCCGCAAAGGTACGTATTATTTCCCGGATATCCGTCGGGCGGGGCATTTAAATGGCAAGGGGCGTGTCGGGATGAGCCCGGCGCGCCCCCTCTGAGGATGTATCTGTCTGAAAGTGCATTCTTTATCGGATGAACAGCAATTCCCGGTACTTGGGCAGCGTCCACATCTGGTCGTCCACAATCAGTTCCAGCTTGTCGATGTGATAGCGGATCTGCTCCAGCATGGGGGCGATGTTGTCATGGTAGGCCACGGCCTTGGCGCGTTCGTCCGTGATTTTGTTGGCCACCTTGCGGGCGTTGACCATGGCGTCCACGTGTTCTTTGATGTAGGTGGTGTGCTCGGCAATCTTGCAGATGATGGCCATGTTCTCCGCCGAAAGCTTGTCCGCCTGTTCGGCAGGGAAGAGGGCTTTCAGTTTGTAGGCATTGTCTATCAGGCGGGTCTGGTATTCTGTGGCCACGGGTACAATGTGGTTCATCACCAGGTCGCCCAGGACGCGGGCCTCAATTTGAATCTTCTTGGTATAGGTCTCCCACTTCACTTCGTTGCGGGCTTCCAGTTCCTTGCGGGTCAGGACACCGGTGGACTCGAACATGCGGATGCTGTCTTCGGACAAGTATTGGTCGAAGATGACGGGTACGCTTGTCTCGCAGTCCAGGCCGCGGCGGGCGGCTTCGGCCTTCCATTCCTCGCTGTAGCCGTTGCCGTCGAAGCGGATGGGCTTGCATGTCTTGATGTAGCGGCGGATGACCTGCAGGATGGCCGATATCTTGGTTTCGCCCTGTCCGATGAGGGTGTCCACCTCATGCTTGAAGTCGACCAGTTGTTCGGCCACGGCGGCATTGAGGGCAATCATTGCGCTGGCGCAGTTGGCTTCGGAGCCCACGGCACGGAATTCGAAGCGGTTGCCGGTGAAGGCGAAGGGCGATGTGCGGTTGCGGTCCGTGTTGTCGATGAGCAGTTCCGGTATCTGCGGGATGTCCAGTTTCATGCCGTGCTTGCCGCTGAGGGCCAGGAGTTCGTCCGGCGTGCTTTCTTCCAGGTGGTCCAATACCCGGCTGAGCTGTGTGCCGAGGAAGGAGGAGATGATGGCGGGCGGCGCCTCGTTGGCTCCCAGGCGATGGGCGTTGGTGGCGCTCATGATGGAGGCTTTCAGCAGTCCGTTGTGGCGGTAGACGGCCATCAGTGTGTTCACCACGAAGGTGATGAAGCGCAGGTTCTCTTCTTCCGTCTTGCCGGGAGCCATCAGGAGAACGCCGGTGTCGGTGCCCAGCGACCAGTTGTTGTGCTTGCCCGAGCCGTTGACGCCCTTGAAAGGCTTCTCGTGCAGCAGTACGCGGAAGCCGTGTGCACGGGCCACCTTGCGCATCAGCGACATGATGAGCATGTTGTGGTCCACGGCCAGGTTGCATTCCTCGAAGATGGGGGCCAGTTCAAACTGGTTGGGGGCCACTTCGTTGTGGCGCGTCTTCAGGGGGATGCCCAGTTCCAGGGCCTGGATTTCCAGGTCCTTCATGAAGGCGGCCACACGGGTGGGGATGGCGCCGAAATAATGGTCCTCCAGCTGCTGGTTCTTCGAAGCCTCGTGGCCCATCAGGGTGCGGCCGGTCAGCAGCAGGTCGGGACGGGCGGCATACAAGCCTTCGTCCACCAGGAAATACTCTTGTTCCCAGCCCAGGTAGGCCATCACCTTCTTGACCTCCGGGTCGAAATAGCGGCAGACGTCCGTGGCGGCCTTGTCCACGGCGCGCAGGGCCTTGAGCAGCGGCGCCTTATAGTCCAGCGACTCGCCGGTATAGGCAATGAACACCGTGGGGATGCACAGCGTGTCGCCCACCACGAAGACGGGCGACGAGGGGTCCCAGGCGCTGTAGCCGCGTGCCTCGAACGTATTGCGGATGCCGCCGTTGGGGAAGGACGAGGCGTCCGGTTCCTGCTGCACGAGCAGTTTGCCGGAAAACTCCTCCACCATGCCTCCCTTGCCGTCGTGCTCCACGAAGGCATCGTGTTTCTCGGCCGTGCCCTCGGTCAGGGGCTGGAACCAGTGGGTGTAGTGCGTCGCGCCCAGTTCCATGGCCCAGCGCTTCATGCCTTCGGCCACCCGGTCGGCCACGTCGCGGTCCAGGGCTGCGCCGTGGTCCATGGCGTCCGTCAGCCGGGCATAGACATCGGTGGGCAGGTACTTGAACATCTTCTCGCGGTTGAACACATATTTCCCGAAATACTCGCTGGGGCGTTCCGCCGGGACGGGAACTTCCACGGGCTTTGCCTGGAACGCCTTCTCTACTACGCTGAATCTTAATGTAGACATAACTATATATGTGAGTGTAATAAAATGTTGTTTCAAATCCGTTCATTGTACCCCACGCGTGGGATGCTTCCATACCCCACGCGTGGGGTATTGCAATAGGGCACGCGTGGGGTACCTTCATACCCCACGCGTGGGGTGCAACAGGGGGTCACGCGTGGGGTATCCCCGGCCCTATCTGTTGTAGGCCGACTCGCCGTGTTCGTAGATGTCCAGCCCTTCCTCCTCCACGCGCTTGTCCACGCGGATGCCTACCAGGCGGTCGGTCAGTTTGAAGAGCACGTAGGTCATCACCGCGCTGAAGGCGATGGAGATGACCGTGGCCACTACCTGTACCCACAGCTGGTGCCAGTCGCCGTACAACGCCCCTTGCGGCCCTTCCGCTCCGGAGATGAAGCGTGTGGCGAAGACGCCGGTCAGCAGCGAACCGATGATGCCGCCGATGCCGTGCACGCCGAATGCGTCGAGCGCATCGTCATAGCGGAACCTGGGCTTGATGACGGCCACCATGTAGAAGCAGACGACGGGGGTGATAAGCCCGATGAAGAAGGCGCCCGTCAGGTCCACCGTGCCGGCCGCCGGGGTGATGGCCACCAGTCCGGACACGGCACCCGTGCAGACACCTACCGTCGTGGGCTTCTTGTTGTGTATCCAGTCGATGGCCATCCACGTCAGGGCGGCGACGCACGTGGCCAGGTGGGTCACCAGGAAGGCGTTGGCGGCGATGCCGTCGGCCTGCAGGCCGCTGCCGGCGTTGAAGCCGAACCAGCCCAGCCACAGGAAAGCCGTGCCCATGAAGACGAACGTGATGTTGTGCGGCAGCAGGGGATGACCCGCCTTATAGTCGTTTCTGCGCCCCACGAGCAGGGCCATCACCAGGGCCGAGATGCCCGCGTTGATGTGTACCACCGTGCCGCCGGCAAAGTCGATGGCCCCCATCTGTTGCAGGAAGCCGCCGCCCCACACCCAGTGGGCCATGGGGATGTAGGCCAGGAGGCACCACAGCACCGTGAACACCAGGAAGCCCGAGAACTTCACGCGCTCGGCGAACGCGCCCAGTATCAGGGCCGGGGTGATGATGGCGAACATGCACTGGAAGAGCACGAACACCAGTTCGGGGATGTGGCCCGCCGCCAGCGTGTCCGGCGTGATGCCGCGCAGCATCACCTTGTCAAAGCCGCCCACGAGCCAGCCCCACCGGCTGCCGCTCTCCATCAGCCCCGTGCCGAACACCAGGCTGTAGCCGAAAGCCACCCACACGATGCTCACCACGCCCACGATGAGCAGGCACTGCATCAGGACGCTCAGCACGTTCTTCTGTCTCACCAGCCCGCCGTAGAAAAGGGCGATGCCGGGGATTGTCATCAATAATACCAATATGGTCGACACGATCATCCACGCTGTGTTGCCCGTGTCCAGGAGAGTCATTGTATCCATAGTTCTTTTTACCTTTTAAATTCATTTATCCTCATTTGTCATGCTTCACTTCTCCTGCTCTGCGTTGTACAGGGAGATGTCTCCCCGCTCGCCGGTGCGGATGCGGATGGAGTCGTCCACGGGCAGGATGAAGATGCGCCCGTCGCCTATCTCGCCCGTGCGTGCCGCCTGCATCACGGCCTGCACGGTCTTCTCCACATTCTTGTCGCGCACCACGATGGAGAGCAGGATGCGCTCGATGGAGCTGGTGTCATACACTATGCCACGGTAGATGCGGCCTTCGCGGGTCTTGCCCACGCCGCGCACGTCGTAGTAGGAGAACCACTCGATGTCGGCGGCCAGCAGGGCCTCCTTCACGTCCTCGAACCGCGAACGGCGGATGATTGCTTCAATTTTCTTCATAAACTATCTTATATATTAATATGTGTTCATCGTGAACGGTTGATTTGCTCATTGTCTTGTCATCGGCTTGACTCCTGCCGTTAGAACAGTCGCAGGCCGAAGACGAAATACGCGCCTTCCGTTGCCGGGTTCCATGTGGCCCGGGCAAAGAGGGGCAGAGAATAGTGCTCCGTGATGCGCAGGGACTTTGTGGCGCCGAGACTCACTTGGCTCACCTCGAATCCGCCTGCCCCGGCCGGGTCGCCGTCCGTGGCGTTGTAGAAACTCGTGGCCCATGGCACTGCCCCGACCTCTGCCGTCCAGTCCAGCCCGCCCAAACGGAAGGGAGCCGACAGCGACAGGTAGGAGGAATAGGCCCGGTCGCCGTCGCGGTCCACACCGTCATTGCCTGCGAAGTTCGTGTACCAGTTGACGGCCAGGAAGCCGAAGTCATAGCCCATGTTTGCCTCGAACACGTGTGCGGTGTTTCGTGCCCCATAGTGAAGGTAGCCCGCCCCGTTGTCGAACCAATAGTCCGTGACGGCCACGTGGAAACCTTTCGCAGCATAACCCAAAGTCAGGTCGAACTCTCTCGTGTCGTCCTTATCGAAACCTACCGAACCCCATCCGCTCAACGAGAAGCCCTGGTAGCCTGTCGTCAGGGCAGGTTGCAGGCTCACATGGCCCAACTCCTGTCCGCGCCAGATGTATCCGCTCACCAGTTCCGCACCTGCGTCGGCAGTAATCTTCTCCTGTGCCGGGGCAGCGGCGGAACAGAGCAGCATCAAGGCGGTCAATACTCTTGTTCTCTTTCGTACAGTTCCAGTCATAGCATTCATTGTTTTTAATCATACTTACGTTGCTTTACTCACGTCTGCCAGCGCGCTGTTTTCTATATACCTATTGATAGATAAATAGTATTATATGTTTCTTTTTGTATTATTACACGGCAAAAATACAGCTTTTTGAAACTAATTGGTGCGTATATCCGCTTCTTTTGTCAGGAATATACGGGCGCTTACATATCGGCGGATATATTCATGCTTATGCTATAAATTGTAAGCGTATCTGCTTATGTAAAGACAAAGTGTAACTATGGCTTGGGAAAATGAAGAAAGAAGTCCGGGCGGTTGTCCGTGGGCCGGCTCCCGCAAAAAAACGGGGCACACCTCATCGCAGGCACGCCCCGTCATAAAACAACCAACAAGAGAAACTTAATCAACTTACCATTTGCTACGTATGCGTCGCATGGCCTCCAGGCAGTCTTCCCGATTGCCAAAGGCGGTGAGGCGCAAGTAGCCCTCGCCGCTGGGGCCAAAGCCCACGCCCGGCGTGCCTACGATGTTGGCTTCGTAGAGCAGTTTGTCGAAGAACTTCCAGGACGTGAGGCCGTCCGGCGTCTTCCACCAGAGGTAGGGGGAGTTCACGCCGCCATAGACCTGAAAGCCGGCAGCCGTCAGACTCTCGCGCATGATGCGGGCATTCTCCATATAATAATCTATGGTGTCGCGCACCTGCTTCTTCCCTTCCGGAGAATATACCGCTTCGGCACCGCGCTGGGTGATATAGCTGGCGCCGTTGAACTTGGTGCATTGACGGCGGTTCCACAAGGGGTTCAGAGGGATGCGCCTCCCTTCGATGTCGGAAGCTGTGACCTCCTTGGGTACGACGGTGTAGCCGCAGCGCACGCCCGTGAATCCCGCTGTCTTCGAGAAACTGCGTATCTCGATGGCCACCTTCTTGGCACCCCGTATCTCGTAGATGGAGTGCGGGACGTCCGGCTCGCGGATGTAGGCTTCGTAGGCGGCATCGAACACAATCAGCGTGTCGTTGGCCAGGGCATAGTCCACCCACTTCTTCAGTTGGTCGCGGGTCAGTGTCGTGCCGGTGGGATTGTTCGGATAGCACAAGTAGATGAGGTCCACGCGGTGTTCGGGAATATCGGGGATGAAGCCGTTGGCGGCCGTGCAGGGCAGGTAGGTGATGTTGCACCAGCGGCCCTCCGGATTGAGCGCGCCCGCCCGTCCGTTCATGACATTGCTGTCCACATAGACGGGATAGACGGGGTCGGTGACGGCCATGCTGTTGTCCCAGCGCAGCAGTTCGCCGATGTTGCCCGTATCGCTCTTGGCTCCGTCGCTGATGAAAATCTCGGAGGGGCTGAGGCTGATGCCGCGCGAGGCAAAGTCGTGCTTGAGGATGGCGTTTATCAGGAAGCCGTAGCCCTGTTCGGGGCCATAGCCGTGGAAGGTGTCTGCGCTGGCCAGCTCGTCCACGGCGCGGTGCATCGCCTCGATGCAGGCCGGCGGAAGCGGACGGGTGACGTCGCCGATGCCCAGGCGTATCAGTTTCTTGTCCGGGTGGGTCACCTTGAAGGCATTGACACGCTTGGCAATGTCGGAAAAGAGATAACTGCCTTGCAGTTTCAGGAAGTGTTCGTTTACTAAAGCCATGTTGGTGAATGGTTAATGGTTAATGATAAATGGTTAATG
This sequence comes from Candidatus Bacteroides intestinavium, assembly GCA_019118325.1. GTDB lineage: Bacteria > Bacteroidota > Bacteroidia > Bacteroidales > Bacteroidaceae > Bacteroides > Bacteroides intestinavium. The sequence goes on along the minus strand of DWZE01000027.1, from coordinate 43,749 downwards.
GGGTGCGCGTCGTCCTCGGTGTCTATCTCGCCGTCGTAGACGCGGACGGCAGGTCCGGTCATCTGCAGCCGTTCGCCCGGCCCCGGCCAGCTGAGGTGCAGTGTGCCGCCGTCCATGGCGACGTCTGTCTCGCACCCGCATTGGCCGGTGAAGGCGGCTGCCGCAGCCGTGGCACAGGCTCCTGTGCCGCAGGCCTGGGTGATGCCCGAACCGCGTTCCCAAACCCGCATACGGATGTGCCCTTCGTCCAGCACTTGTGCGAACTCCACGTTCACCCGGTCCGGGAACAGGGGGTGGCGCTCCAGTCGCGGGCCGGCTTCGGTCAGGGCGACGTGTTCCACATCAGGCACAAAGATAACTAAATGTGGATTTCCCATCGACACGGCAATGCCTTTTTTATAAGGAGTGTACCCATTGCCCAGGTCTACGGGGTGGATATCCGCGGGGATACCCATGTCCACCGTGACCGACTGCACCTCGCCCCGTCCGTCCACCTGCAGGTGCAGCTGTTTGATGCCCGACAAGGTGTCCAGCGTCACGCACGTCTTGTCCGTCAGGCCGTACTCGTAGACATACTTGCCGATACAGCGGCTGGCGTTGCCGCACATCCGTGCCTCCGAACCGTCCGCATTGAAGATGCGCATGGAGAAGTCCGCCCGTTCCGACGGGCCGACCAGCACCAGTCCGTCGCTGCCGATGCCCGTGTGTGGACGGCTCCACGCCACGGCACAACGGGCCGGGTCGGCCAGGGGGTAGCGGAAGGTGTTGACATAGATGTAGTCATTGCCCGCGCCGTGCATCTTGGTGAATCTTACTTTCATGCCGGGTCCTCCTTTCTGTAGGCATCTTCGTGCACGCCTGCCACGGCCCGTCCGCTCGGCTCGTTCATATTCCTGAAAGAAGCGTCCCACGCCAGGGCCTCGGCGGTGGAGCAGGCCACACTGGGCACGCTGGGCACGCTGCGGGCGGCGCTCTCGCTGGGGAAGTAGCTCTCGAAAATGCTGCGGTAGTAATATTCTTCCTTGTTCTGAGGGGTATTGACGGGGAAGCGTTCCGCCGCACGGGCCATCTCTTCGTCACTCACCAGGCGGGCCGTCATCTCGCGCAGGGTGTCTATCCAGCCGTAGCCCACACCGTCGCTGAACTGTTCCTTCTGTCTCCAAGCCACGCTGGCTGGCAAAAGGTCGGCAAAGGCTTCGCGGAGGATGCGCTTTTCCATCGTCCGTCCCGGACACATCTTCAGCGCCGGGTCAAGACGCATCGCCACGTCGAGGAACTCCTTGTCGAGGAAAGGCACACGTCCCTCCACGCCCCAGGCGGACAGGGACTTGTTGGCACGCAGGCAGTCGTACAGGTACAGTTTGGAGAGCTTGCGGACGGTCTCTTCGTGGAAGGCACGCGCATCCGGTGCCTTGTGAAAATAGAGGTAACCGCCGAACACCTCGTCCGCCCCTTCGCCGCTGAGCACCATCTTGATGCCCATCGACTTGATGACGCGGGCCAGCAGGTACATCGGCGTGGAGGCGCGGACAGTGGTCACGTCGTAGGTCTCGATGTAATAGATGACGTCCCTCAGCGCGTCCAGCCCCTCCTGCAGGGTGTAGTGTACCTCGTGGTGTACCGTTCCGATGTAGGCGGCCACCTCGCGTGCCTTGGCCAGGTCCGGCGAGCCTTCCAGGCCGATGGCGAAGGAGTGCAGTTGCGGCCACCACGCCTCGTTCTGCCCGTCCGTCTCCACCCGGCGCGAGGCGTAGAGCTTGGCTATGGCGGAGATGATGCTGCTGTCCAGTCCGCCGGACAGCAGCACGCCGTAGGGCACGTCGCTCATCAGCTGACGGCGCACGGCGGCTTCCAGCGAAGTGCGCAGTTGCAGGCAGGGGTCTTCGCCCTGCAGCTTGCCTCCGGCCACGGATTCGTAGGCGAACCAGTCCCGGTGGTACCATCGCGTCATCTTCCCCTCACGGCTTGAGTAATAGTGTCCGGGCAGGAAAGGTTCGTAGCGTTCGCAGAAGCCCTCGAGGGCTTTCAGTTCGCTGGCGCAATAGACCGTGCCGTCCGCATCGTGGCCGATGTAGAGGGGGATGACGCCTATCGGGTCGCGGGCGATGAGGAATTCGTCCTTCTCCTCGTCATAGAGAACAAAGGCGAAGATGCCGTTCAGTTCCTCCAGGAAGTGGATGCCCTTGTCGCGGTAGAGGGCGAGGATGACCTCGCAGTCGCTTCCGGTCTGGAAGGCATAGGTGCCTTGGTAGCGTTCGCGGATGCTGCGGTGATTGTATATCTCGCCGTTCACGGCCAGCACTTGTCGCCGGTCGGGCGAATAGAGGGGTTGCCCGCCGCTTTGGGGATCGACGATGGAGAGGCGTTCGTGGGCCAGGATGGCCGAGCCTCCGCAGTAGATGCCGCTCCAGTCGGGGCCGCGGTGGCGTATTTTCTTGGCCATGGACAGGGCCTTGGCGCGTAGTTCAGGCGTCTGCTGCCTGACGTTGAGTATTGCTGCTATTCCACACATTTTATGAGTAGCGATTAGTGTTTAGTGATTAGTGTTTGGCGGTTAGTGTTTAGTGGTGAGTGATTAGCGTTTAGCGGTTAGTGGCCAGGGCACGTCAAATCGTTCCATTGCAGTGTATTAATCACTCATCACTAAACACTAATCACTCATTAAAGTCTGCTTGATTTCCTCCGCCGCCCGGCGTCCTGCCGCGATGCAGCGCACCACCAGGCTGGGACCTGTGGCGGCATCGCCGGCCACGCGGGCGTTGTCGGGGAGCGGGGGCAGTTCCGGTTTCAGGAAGCCCATGGCGAGGAGCACCAGGTCGGCCTTCAGGGTTTCGCGCCGTCCTGTGGGCTTCATCAGCGGTCGGCCGCCGTCGGGATTGGGCTGCCATTCCACCTCTTCCACTTCCGCGCCTTGGACGTGTCCTTCCTCGCCGGTGAAGCGGACGGTGCTGAGGCTCCAGCGTCGCGTGCAGCCCTCCTCGTGGCTGCTGCTGGTCTTCAGCACGCGGGGATATTGCGGCCAGGGCGTGGCGGGGTTGTGGCCCACGGGTGGCTGGGGCATGATTTCTATCTGTGTCACGCTGAGGGCTCCCTGCCGGTTGGCCGTGCCGATGCAGTCGCTGCCCGTGTCTCCGCCGCCGATGACCAGCACGTGCTTGCCCCGGGCCGTGATACGTTCGTCCTCGTCGAATGTCTGTCCGGCCAGGACGCGGTTCTGCTGGGCCAGCATTTCCATGGCGAAGTGGATGCCCCGCAGCTCGCGGCCCGGTACGTCCAGGTCGCGTGCTTGGGGCGTGCCTGTGCAGATGCAATAGGCGTCGAAGCCTTCAGGCAGGTGGTTTAGGTCAATTTCCTGGTTCACCCGGAAGGTGATGCCTTCAGCCTCCATCAGCCGGATGCGGCGGTCGATGATGGGCTTGTTCAGCTTGAAGTTGGGTATGCCGAAGCGCAGGAGGCCACCCACGTATTCCAGCTTTTCGTATACGGTCACTTGGAAGCCCTCTTGGTTCAGCCGGTTGGCGGCAGCCAGCCCGGCGGGGCCGGAACCGATGACGGCCACCGTGTGTCCGTTGCGGCGGTAGTGCCTGGGTTGTACATAGCCTTCGCGGAAAGCGGCTTCGATGATGGCGGCTTCGTCCTCGCGGATGGTGACGGGCGCGTCGATGCTGAGTTTCAGGACGCAGCTCTGTTCGCACAGGGCGGGGCAGATGCGGCCGGTGAATTCGGGGAAGTCATTGGTGCGGGTCAGTATCTCGTAGGCCTTGTACCAGTTGCCCTTCCAGAGGGCATCCTGGAACTCGGGCGGACGATTGCCCAGCGGGCAGGCCCAATGGCAGAAGGGCACGCCGCAGTCCATGCAGCGTGAGGCTTGCAGCTTGCGCTCGCCCGTGTTCAGCGTCTGTTCCACTTCGCTGAAGTCGGTGATCCGGTCGTGTATCGGCCGGTACCCGGCCTCCTGCCGGGGTATGGTAAGGAATGCTTTCGGGTTTCCCATTGTTGTTATGCTTTAAGAGCCATGCAGGCTCGGTTATTTGATAGATGGTGTGCCTTGTGCAGGCAAAAGACTTTGGCCATTGGGCGGGGAAAATGCTCTCGTCCTTGTAGGAAAAGTCCGCGTCACGGCTGGAAAACTATATATCCAGGCTGGATATATATATCTTTAGGCTGGAGATTTGTATATCCAGGTTGGAGATATAAATCTTTAGGTTGGAGATATAGTTTGTCATAGGGCTGCGACGTTTTTCCTTCCCGTAGGGTCAATAATCTCTTTGCACTTCGGCAATCTTTTCTTGCAGTTTGCGCATCTGCTCCTCGGCCAGGACCTTTTTGTACTCGATGGGGGTCACCTGGATGAACTCCTCCACATAGCGCGGCCAGTCGTCCAACATGGCTCGGGCCAGTTCAGAACCGGTGTAGAGATAGTGCTGGCGCACCAGTTCGTGCAGTTCCTTGCGTGCGGAGGCATCCTCCAGCAGGGACAGTTCCACCATGTCCATGTTGCAGAAGTAGTCGAAGTTGTGGTGCTTGTCCCAGACGTAGGCCACGCCGCCGCTCATGCCTGCGGCAAAGTTGCGGCCTGTTTCGCCCAAGACGACTACCCGGCCTCCGGTCATGTATTCGCAGCAGTGGTCGCCCACGCCCTCGACGACGGCCACGGCGCCCGAGTTCCGCACGGCGAAGCGTTCGCCTGCACGGCCATTGATGTAGACCTCGCCCGAGGTGGCGCCATAGAGCAGGGTGTTTCCGGCAATCGTGTTGTCCTCGGCGGCGAAGTCGCTGCGCACGGGGGGCTGCACGCTGATGTGTCCGCCGCTCAGGCCCTTGCCCAGGTAGTCGTTGGCTTCGCCCTCCAGACGGAAGCTGATGCCGTGGGCCAGGAAGGCGCCGAAGCTCTGTCCCGCCGACCCCTTGAACTTCACCTGGATGGTGCGGTCGGGCAGGCCCTGTTGTCCGTAGCGGTCGGCCACGGTACCGGAGAGCATCGCGCCCACGGAACGGTCGGTGTTGGCGATGGCGTATTCCAAGGAGACCTCCCGGCGGTAGTCCAGGGCTTCGCGGGCGGCGGAGAGGATGGAAACGTCGAGCACATGGTCTATGTCGTGCCGCTGGGTCGAGACATTGTGCAGGGCAGAGCCGTTGTCCACGCGGTGCAGCAGGCGGCCGAAGTCCAGCAGGGCAGCCTTCGTGTCCGGTGCGGCAGGCTTCAGTTCTATCAGGTCTGTGCGGCCCACGATGTCGTCCAGGCGGGTGAAGCCCATGTCGGCCAGGTATTCGCGCACTTCTTGCGCCAGGAAGCGGAAGTAGTTCACCACATGCTCATAGTGTCCCCGGAAATGCTTGCGCAACCGTTCGTCTTGCGTGGCCACTCCCACGGGGCACGTATTGGCATGACACTTGCGCATCATTACACATCCCAGTGCGATGAGGGCTGCGGTGCCGAATGCAAACTCCTCGGCGCCCAAGAGGGCCATGCTGATGATGTCGCGCCCGGTCTTCAGTTGTCCGTCCGTCTGCAGGCGTACCTGTCCGCGGAGGCCGTTCAACACCAGCGTCTGCTGCGTTTCGCTCAGGCCAATCTCCGGCGGGATGCCCGCATAGCGCATGGACGAGGCCGGCGAGGCGCCTGTGCCGCCCTCTGCCCCCGAGATGACTATCAGGTCGGCTTTGGCCTTGGCCACGCCGGCGGCGATGGTGCCTACTCCGCTTTCGGCCACCAGCTTGACGCTGATGCGGGCGCGGGGATTGACGTTCTTCAGGTCGAAGATGAGCTGGGCCAGGTCCTCGATGGAGTAGATGTCGTGGTGCGGCGGGGGCGAGATGAGGGAGATGCCGGGTATGGAATGGCGCGTGCGGGCAATCACTTCGTCCACCTTGAAGCCGGGCAGTTGTCCGCCCTCGCCGGGCTTGGCTCCCTGTGCCACCTTGATTTGTATTTCTTCGGCATTCACCAGGTATTCCGTCGTCACGCCGAAGCGGCCCGACGCCACTTGCTTGGTCTTGCTGCAAAGCGGGATGCCGTCCTGTTCGCCGTGGAAGCGGACGGAGTCCTCTCCGCCCTCGCCCGTGTTGCTGCGCGTGCCCAGCTTGTTCATGGCCAGGGCCAGGGCTTCGTGTGCCTCTTTGCTGATGGCGCCGAACGAGATGGCTCCCGTGACGAAGTGTTTGACAATCTCTTCCACCGGTTCCACCTGCTCGATGGGGATGGGGTGGCGGCGGAAACGGAAGAAATCGCGCAGGAAGACGGGCTGCTCTTTGTCGTCCACCAACCGGGTGAACTCCTTGAACTTGGGGTAACTGCCCAGGCGGATGGCCAGCTGCAGGGTGCTGATGGTTTCCGGATTCCAAGCGTGGCGTTCTCCGTCCTTGCGGTAAGACATCTGCCCGATGTGGGGCAACAGGTCCTCCACGGATTCGGGTATGAAGCCCGCGCGGTGGAAGGCGGTGTAATCCTGTGCGATTTCCTTCAGGCCGATGCCGCCAATGGTGGAGGCGGGCGTGCCGAAGTAGTTCTTCAGCAACTCCGCACCCACGCCCACTGCCTCGAATATCTTCGCGCCACGGTAGGAGCGGATGGTGCTGATGCCCATCTTGCTCATGATCTTATAGAGACCCTTGCAGACGGCCTTGATATAGTTTTTCTCTGCCGTTTCGTAATTCAGTTGGACGTCTCCTCGGCGCACCAGGTCGTCCAGTACGGCAAAAGCCATATAAGGATTGATGGCGCTGGCGCCGTAACCCAACAGCAAGGCTGCGTGCATCACCTCGCGGATTTCGCCGCTTTCCACCACCAAGGCAGTCTGAACACGTTTCTGCACGCCGATGAGGTGATGGTGTACTGCACTGACAGCCAGTAGCGAAGGGATAGGAGCATGGGCGGCATCCACGTCACGGTCGGACAGGATGAGGTAGTTGGCTCCCTCCGTCACGGCCTCTTCGGCCCGTCGGCACAGTTCCGTCAAGGCTTCCTGCAGGCCGGCCTTGCCTTCGTCCACGGGGAAAAGCATCGGCAGCTTGACGGCCTGGAAGCCTTTGTAGCGGATGTGGCACAGGATGTCCAGCTGCGTGTTGGTCAGGATGGGGTGCGGCAGGCGAACCATCTTGCAGTGGCTTTCGTCGGGCTGGAGGATGTGGTTGCCCACAGCGCCGATGTATTCAGTCAATGACATGACCAATTCTTCGCGGATGGGGTCGATGGGCGGGTTGGTGACTTGCGCGAACTGCTGGCGGAAGTAGTTGAACAGCAGTTGGGGCAGGTCAGAGAGCACGGGCAGGGGCGTGTCGTTGCCCATGGATGCCGTCGGTTCTGCTCCCGTGGTGCACATGGGCGTCAGGATGCGTTCCACGTCTTCGCGGGTAAAGCCAAAGGCGCGCAGGCGGCGGTTGTAGTCCGGCACGGCGTTTTCCACCTTGCGGCCACTGCGCAGGGTGTCCAGCTCGATGCGGTTGGCCGACAGCCAGCGGCGGTAGGGCCTTGCGGAGGCCAGCTGCTCTTTCAGTTGGTTGTCATAGTAGATTTTCCCTTCCTGCGTGTCCACCATCAGGATTTTGCCCGGTTGCAGGCGGCCTTTTGCCCGGATGTTCTCCGGCTCGAAGTTGATGACGCCCGCCTCGCTGGCCACCACCATCATGTCGTTCTTGGTGATGAGATAACGTGCGGGGCGGAGTCCGTTTCGGTCCAGCATGCCGCCCGCATAGCGCCCGTCGCTGAAGAGCAGGGCGGCAGGCCCATCCCACGGCTCCATCAGGATGGAATGGTATTCGTAGAACGCTTTCAGATCTTCGCTGATGGGGTTCTTGTCATTGAACGACTCGGGCAGGAGCATCGCCATGGCATGGGGCAGGCTCATGCCGGACATGACGAAGAACTCCAGCACGTTGTCCAGCGAGGCACTGTCGCTCATGCCGGGTTGCAGGATGGGGCGGATGGCCTTGACATCTCCCAGGGCGGGGGTGGATAGCACGCTTTCCCGCGCCTCCATCCAGCCTCGGTTGCCCCGGATGGTGTTGATTTCGCCGTTGTGTGCCAGGAGGCGGAAAGGCTGTGCCAGGCTCCACGTGGGGAAGGTGTTGGTGCTGAAGCGGGAGTGCACGATGGCCAGCCCGCTGGTGAAGTAAGGCTGCGTCAGGTCGCGGAAGTATTGGCGCACCTGCATGGACGACAGCATACCTTTATAGATAATCCTCTTGCTGGAGAGCGAGACGATGTAGAAATCCCGGTGTGTGATGCGCCGTTCTATCTTCTTACGGATGAGGTAGAGCGTCCGTTCCAGATTCTCCACATCCGTTGCTCCGGTGACGAATACCTGCTTGATGTCCGGTTCCGTTTCTGCCGCGCTTTGACCCAGGATGGATGAGTCTACAGGCACTGAGCGCAGGTGCATCAGGGTGAGGCCCTCGCGTTCTATCTCTTCAATCATGATGCGCAGGATGGCCGCCTGCTCGTCCTTGTCCTTGGGCAGGAAGACCAGTCCGGTTCCGTATTTTCCCTTCTCGGGCACCGGAATGCCTTGCAGCAAGATGAACTCGTGCGGAATCTGGAGCAGTATGCCTGCCCCGTCCCCCGTTTTGTTGTCGGCTCCTTCTGCCCCCCGGTGCTTCATGTTCTCCAATACCCGTAAGGCGGCATCCACCAATTCGTGTGACTTGTTGCCGTGTATGTTGACTATCATGCCCACGCCGCAAGCGTCATGTTCGTGTGCAGAGTCATACAGACTGATAAATGTGTTACTTTTCATCCTATATAACATTACTTATGCTACCTGTTAAGCGAATAATGCGTTATTTTGTTCGCAAAAGTATGTATTTTGCTTCCAAAAAGCAAACAGAAGCATCGCGTGGGATGAGGAAATGTAACCGGAAGGGAGAGTCTGTTACAGTATGTGTTTATTTGACTTATCTAATGAATATATTGTAAGCTTTATTGGCTATTTTGCTTTCAATTAGTAAGAATGCTTTCTGCCTTGATAATTTAACATTCGGATATGAAAAAGCCGGAGATCGTGTAGGAACGGACTCCGGCTTTTGTATATGGGAAATCAGTCTGCTAATTACTTGCTTTCAAGAATCAGCGTTCCTTTCTTCAAACCTTTACCGGTGGCTTCCAGCGTAATCTTGCCGGGCTCTTCGGTAGACGAGACAATGGCGGTCATCATGCCGCTGAACACCTTCATTTGCGGACGTTGGAAGGACTCCAGTGAAGCGGGATTACCATTGGCGCCGGCGCGGTACCAGCCCTTGCCCTTCACTTTGAACTTGATTTCGTTGTCGGCCGTGGGGCAGAGGTTGCCGTCTTTGTCCACTACGCGGACGGTGACGAAGGAGAGGTCTTTGCCGTCAGCCTTGATTTGCGTACGGTCGGGGATGAGCTCGATGGCGTAGGGCTTGCCGGCCGTGTGCATCTCTTTCTCGGCTACGGCCTTGCCGTTTTCGTCATAGGCTACGACCTTCACGGTACCCGGTTCGTACTTGGTGTCCATCCACATCAGGCGGTAGCGGCTCTGGCGCTTGAAGGTGGTGGAGCCGATAGTGTCGCACAGGCTGTTGTCGATGGTGACGGACAGGTCCTTGGTGCGTTTGCCCTGGCTCTTGCCGTTGATGAACAGCTCGGCAGACGGGTAGTTGGTGTAGACGAAGACGGGAGTCACCTCGCCTTCACGGCCTTCCCAGTTCCAGTGCGGCAGGATGTGGAGCGTCTCCACATCGGGATTCCAATGGCTGCGGTAGAGGTAGTAACGGTCCTTGGGGATGCCGGCCAGGTCGATGATGCCGAAGAGCGACGAGTGGCTGGGCCAATCGCTGTAATAAGGAGTAGGCTCGCCCAGGTAGTCGAAGCCCGTCCATACGAACTCGCCGATGCTCCACGGGTAATCCTCGTGCCAGATGAAGTTGTCCTCGGGCAGGTCGGACCAGCCGCAATGCTCCACGTCGTAGGACGAAGCCTGGTGGTCGTCATACTTCGCCATGCTCTTGCGCACCACGGGGAACTTGTAGACGCCGCGCGAGCTGATGGTCGAAGCGGTCTCGCTGCCCAGGATGATCTGTTGCGGCAGCTTCTTGTAGTTCTGCGCGTACTTGAAGGGGCGGTAGTTGAAGCCCGGCACGTCCAGGATGGCGGCCATGTTGTTGTTGACCACGGCGTCCGGGGCATCCATGCCGTTGGTGACGGGGCGCGTGGGGTCCTCGCGGTGGCAGATGTCCTGCAGGAAGCGCGTCAGCTTCGGGCCTACATCGCCGTTCCATTGGTCGGGCACCTCGTTGCCGATGCACCACATCACGATGCTGGGGTTGTTGCGGAAGTGGCGCAGCAGGTTCACCAAGTCTTTCTCCGCCCATTCATCGAAGAGGAGGTTGTAGCCGTTGGGCACCTTCGGGCTCTTCCAGCCGTCGAAGGATTCGGCCATCAGCATCATGCCCATTTCGTCGCAGGCTTCCACCAGTTCGGGGGCAGGCATGTTGTGCGAGGTGCGGATGGCGTTGCAACCCATGTCCTTCAGGATGCGCACCTGGCGGCGGATGCCGGCCTCGTTGGCGATGCCGCCCAAGGGGCCGAGGTCGTGGTGGTTGCACACGCCCTTGAAGACGATGCGTTCACCGTTCAGGAAGAAGCCCTTGTCGGGGATGACCTCGATGGAGCGGATGCCAAAACGGGTGGTGTACTCGTCCTTCAGCGTGTTGCCCTCGTAGATTTTGGATTCAGCCGTGTAGAGGGCGGGACTGTCCGGGCTCCACAAGGCGGGCTTGTCCACCACGAAGTCCTGTTCGAAACCCTTGCCGTCATAGTGCGTGCCTTGCTTCTCGGCTTTCGCTACGACCTTGCCGGTAGCATCCTTCAACTCGGTGACGATGCGGTAGTCCTCAATTTTCTTTCCTTTGGGGAAGGCAAGGCTGGTCTTCAGATTGACCTTGGCAAAGTCCCGGTTTACCTCGGGGGTGGTCAGTTGTGTGCCCCAGGTCGGGACGTAGGCGTCTTCGTTGATGACCAGGTGTACGTTGCGGTACAGCCCGGCGCCGGGATACCAGCGGGACGACTCGTGTTGATTTTCCAGACGGACGGCCAGGGTGTTGGTGCCTTCGGCCTTGAGGTAGGGCGTCACGTCGAAGTGGAACGAGTTGTAGCCATAGGGCCAATAGCCTACTTCCTGTCCATTGAGCCATACGCGGGCGTGGCTCATGGCACCGTCGAAGATCAGCGTGGCTGTCTTTCCTTGTCCGAACTCCGGTGCTTCGAAGTCCAGGCGATACCAGCCTGTGCCTACGAAAGGCAGGCCGCCGGTGCGTCCGGCATGTTCCATGGCTTCCTTCTGGCCGTCCTGCGCGATGGCCAGGTTCTGTTTGTCGTTCTCGATGCTGAACGGGCCGTAGATGGCCCAGTCGTGGGGCACGGTCACCGATTGCCATTTGGCATCGTCGAACGCCTGGTTACTGAACTCCTTTTGGTCTTCTCGGGTGAATTTCCACCCTTTCTCGAACGTCTGTTCGATGCGCACCTGCGCAAACGTGGCTTGCGACAGGAATACAGCCAGCAAAGCCCATACAAATCCGATGTTTTTCATTCTGTTGTGCATAAAAACGATGATTGGCCAAAGATAGTCATATAATTGGAAATGCGCGGGCGTTTGGGGCGTTTTTTTGCATTTAACAACATAAAAACGGCCGGATGCTTCTTTTTGCATTACTCATTCAACACCAAAGTGGCCACAGAACGTGCAGGAATCTGGATAGATGACAGCTGCCGTGTTCCTATGTGTTGCAAGTCTTTATCGATGGAGGTAACATACATTTTTGCCTGCTTGTATCCTTTACAATCGATTTTTATGTTCTTTTCTTCTGCGCTATAGTTGATGAATACCGCCACGATTTGTTTGCCATCCGTATAGGCCGAAGCCATGACTGAAGTAGCTGCTTCCAAATCCGATACGGGGGCATGAGTGGGTTGTATGGCTATTCTCTTCATGCCAGGGCGTATAAAGAAGCTGTAATTGGCAGTTGTCCAAAGCATTTTGGTGGGAGATATGATGCCATCATATTTCACGCTCTCAGCGGAGGAACCTTTCAAGGGAAAGAGTTGTATTGGCACATCTTCTCCCAATGAAACAGCTGTCCACCATTGCCAAGCCGAAGCGTTGGCTACTGCCAAATCGTTGTGTATGATTCTGGCTACATAAAGACCCAGATTGATGCTTTTGAGAGGGGATGGAGGCATCGTTATTTCTTCATTCTTTTCCAGAATGCAGTATTCAGACGCCCAGAATTTAATATCCTGCAAATCTTTCAGCGCATTCCTGATATCCGTTCTCATATCCACCAAGAGTTTGGGTGGATAAGCACTCCAATAGTCGTGGGCTGCCACGCAGTTGTACAGATTGGCAAGTCCTGTGACATTGTATTTCCCTTTGGATGAGAAGAAAGAATGGATGATGTCATCGGGAATCTTGGGAATACTGTCGCATTCAAACAAGTACTTCATATCTCCGACTTCCGGGATGATGATTCGAGAAGGAATGCCTGCGGCGGATATGGCTTTATCCAATTCGCATGTCATCCTGTATATATCGGCTTTCGTGGCAAAGCTGCCTTCTTGATTCGGATTTTCTGCCCATTCTCCGTTAGGTTCATTGATAGGGCTGATATAGTTTACCTGATAGCCTTTGTCAATGAAATGTTTGGCACTTGTGGCGAGGAAGGTTGCGAAATCATCGAATTTGTCTTCTTGCAGGTTGATATATTCCATGTCCGGTGATAATGTGGAGGCGCTCCGTGTCATAAAATAAGGTGCTGAGTTGGCGAAAAACAAGAAATTGTTCATTCCCCTTTTTCGGGCGGCCTCCATAAACCATTGTTGACCTAACTGTTTGTTGAAGTCATATGTTCCATCCGGCGAGAGGAAACATTCTGTCCTGTTCCAAGTGACCCGCACCTCATTGTATTCTCTGTTTTCATAACTGCCGGCCCCAATGTTGACCCGCCAGTTGGAGAGACCCATGCCAACAGGATTGCCCTGTGCATCAAATTCCCGCTTGAAGAGCAGATCAGCTATCCGCTCTTTCTTCTCAATCGGCCAATATTTGCCAATGAAGTCGCACCTCCATGCGTCTGAAGCACTGAAATTGTCAATAACCTGATATTGAATATCCGTATGTATGGTATATTCTAAATCAGTTCCTTCCTTTTCTGCCGGAACCTGTGCAAAGGTATAAGCGGCCATGCACAGGAAACAAAAAAAACTGTTCATCATAGGTTGCTGTTATTGTTCGATTCATAAAGCCGGAGGTTTCCAAAACCACCATGTTGAGGCGTTGGAATACCTCCGGCTTCTGCAAGTTAGTAAGAGAGATTGGTTTGTTTCAAGTTTGGATTCCTATCCAATTCTGTTTGCGGGATAGGCATATAGGTGTTCTTGAGCGAACGGAGTTCAAGGATGACGCTATTCTCTTCACCGGGTTTAATTACAGCACGTTCTTCCTCTGGGATGCTGGCATCCATAATGACTGTGCCATAATTGGAACCATAGATGGGCCCATTCAAAACCTCCATGGCGATACCCCATCGCACGATGTCACATCTTCTCAATCCTTCAAAAGCGAATTCTACCCGACGTTCTCTGCGCAAGAGTTCGCGCAATCTGGCTTGGTCGTTATATTTGCTACGGTCCACATTGGGCATGCCAGCCCTGTTCCGCACCATGTTGATCAATGAGCAAGCCTCATCCAGGTCGTTTCCACTCCTGTTCAGTTCAATCAATGCCTCAGCCTTGGACAATAGCACTTCTGCATAGCGGAAGATAATGAAATCCAAGCCCGTATTGTTGATGTCGGTGTATTGTGTCAACGGGTTCATATACTTGCGCAAAGTATATCCGGATTGAGATGCGTCTGTAGAATATGTCCGATGGTCTTTGTTCGTTTCCCCATCAATGGTTGCATCCAATGTGTTATATATCCTGTAAACCCCGTTCAGGTTTACCCAATCCGCTCCAGAAAAGAGTATGGTTGAGTAAAAACGGGGATCTCTGTTCTTATACGGATGCACAGGGTCATATTCTCCGGTGAGCTCTGCTTCCTCAATGGTCAGCCCGTTTTTCATTTCATACGCATCCACAAGGTCCTGAATCGGCACGAATGCGCTCCATCCACCGTCATTGACATTGCAGAATTCTATGATAGTCTGATTCTTATAATCATTCATTGCCTTTTTGAACGCCAGGATGATTTCGCAATTGTCCTCATTGGCTTCTTGGAAAAGAGATGTATAAGGAGCATCGCCTTGCTTATAGAGGTCGTAGATACCCAGCTGAATGATATCATCAGCTGCTTTTATGGTCTCTTCGTATTTCTTATAATACAGGCAAGTACGCATTTTCAATGCCAAAGCTGCTCCTCGCGTTATTCTTCCGCTTTCCTGAGGAACAACATCCAGTTGTCCCTCTTGTGAAATCTCATCCGTTTCTTTTATGATGAATTCCGCGATCTCTGATTCAGGGGTTGCCGGCAGTTTGGCTTCTTCCAGATTCTTAACCACCTCAGTAACAAGCGGGACATCTCCGTAGGCAGTTGCCATCATATAGTATCTCCAGGCACGCAAGAAACGTACTTCATTCTTCAGTTGGGTGAGCCGTTGGGGGTTACTAAATTCAATGTTCGTGTTTTCCACTTGCGCGAGGAAATTGTTGCAGCGGGTTATGGTGGTGTAATCAAACCAACCAATGCCCGGTGTCTCATGAGTAGCATCTCCGCTGGCATAGATAGAGAAGTTTTTATTGATGGCACAGTATCCATTGTCACTAAAGACATCGTTATAAACCGTGTAGTTTTGGTCCACATATCCATCATAACAGCCGATTGCCAACATTTCTATATCCTTTTCTGTTTTAGGAAAGGTTGTGGTCGACAAAGCATCGTGAGGGAATCTGTCCAGCGAGCAAGCACTGAGTGTCACGCCCGCCAATAGTAGCATATATACTTTTTTCATAATATACATATTATAAAGTTACTGTGATACCGATTGCATGTGTCTTGACATGGGGATAGTAAGCACCCCATCCGGCTGGGGCCTCCGGATCTATGCCTTGCGGGCATTTTTTGAAGGTCAGCAGGTTTGAGCCGCTATAATACACTCTGGCCGAATCCAGATGGATTTTCTTTATCCAGTTTTTGGGGACATTGAATCCTATTTGAACCTCTTTCAATCTTAAGTAGTTGGTGTTAACCAACCAGAAATCTGTGGCCAGCACTTCCGGCAGGTTATAGGTTCTAAATTTGGAGGCTCGTGGCCATTTGTTGGTAGGGTTCTTCGGTGTCCATCTTTGCAGCCACAATTTGGACGGATGTCCGGAGTCACCGTTGAATTCTCCATACATTTCATCCGTAAAGAACCGGGATACTCCTGCTGCTCCTTGGAAGAAAAGGTTTGCATCGAAATATTTCCATTTGGCTCCTATGTTGAATGCGAATGTGTATTTGGGGTTTTCAGAGCTTAACACGATTTTGTCTTTGTCATCAATGACTCCATCGTTATTCCGGTCTACCAGTTTGATATCGCCGGGCAATAATTTGTCATTGCTGATCATCGTATAACGTGGGGCATTGTCTATCTCTTCTTGGGATTGGAACAAGCCGTCTGACTGGTAACCATAAAAGGCTTGGTATTCTTCTCCAACCATAATGATGCTTCTTGTGCCCTTTTGCGCGTCGATGTCGCCCAATGAAAGTACTTTGTTTCGATTGTATGTGAAATTACCTCCCAAGTTAAGCTGTACCGGGCCTATGTTCTTGTTATAATTGGCTTGGAATTCAAAACCTTGGTTTTCCATCTCGCCGACATTGTCCCAATAACCGGGATACCCATACGTAGTCGGTACATTGACCTGCATCAGAATGCCAGTAGTCTTTCGATTATAGTATTCCAATGTGACGAACAAGTCTGAGAACAAAGCCATGTCCACGGCGATTCCCCAAGTCCTTGTCTTTTCCCAAGAGATATTTTCTATCTTGTTCTCGGTTTGGGCTGCTCCGCTTGCGATGGAATTGTTGAACGGATATTTGGCTGTCACGGCAAAGGTATTGATATAAGGATAATAGTCATTCACTTCTTGGTTACCCAAGATTCCCCATGAGCCTCTCAACTTCAAATCCGTCAATACTTCGCGGGCCGATTCCATGAACGGTTCATTGGATACGCGCCATGCTGCGGAGAAAGAAGGGAACCAACCCCACCGGTAGTTCGGGGCAAAGCGGGATGAGGCATCGCCTCGGATATTGCCTTCCAACAAATACTTGTCGTTATAGTTATACTTGACACGGGCAAAGACGGAATTCATGGCCAGTTCTCTTGTGTAACCTCCATTGGTCATGCCGGCCACGGCTCCTCCGTTCAGGTCTGTGATGTCTGTCGAAGGAAAATCCTGCCGATACGCTTCTGTTTGTCCATATTTATACAACTCTGAATGTACGCCAAACAAGGCATTGACAGTGTGTCTCTCCCGGAAAGTCTTGTCATAAGTGAGTAGCAGATCACCTTGTGTGCGCACTTCCTTGCCATGTCGTTTGGTCAATTTGATGGGCCCGTCATATTTGGAAGGATTGTATTGAAGGTCTTTTCTGTACAGAGTGTATTCTTCCGTATTCAGATAATAAGCACCGTTGGCTTTGAAAGTCAACCCATCCCAAATGTCATAGGAAATCTCGGCAAAAGCAGTGATATAATCATTCTCCGTGTCCCCTGTTGAACCTAAGTCTTGGAACGCAATAGGGTTACCGTCTGCAATAGTTCCATAAGTACCGTCTTCATATTTATAGGGAACCATGGGAGAAATCCGGTTTACTTGCCTGTAGGTCTGGGTGCTACTGCCATTATTCCAAGAAATCGGATTTGTCGGTTCTTTCATTAGTGTGTTGGTGAAGTTTATGTTGACTCTAGCGTTGAGTTTCTCCGAAATTTTCATATCTAAATTGGTACGGATATGGAATTGGCGGTTAGAGGCATTTTCGACTATACCTTCTTGCTTAGTGTACCCTACGGATGTTCTGTAGCTGATCCATTCCGAACCGCCATCAAGGCTTATGTTATGTCTGTTCATGAATCCAGAACCAATATAAAACAAACCATACCAATCAGTATTGGGATGTCCATATGGATCAGAACCATCGGTAAACAAGCGGATATCTTCTTCTGTGTAAGGCATACGTAATTTGGCTTGTTCGGGGGTAGCTCCTTCGGACAAAGCCCCCCAATATTCGGCTTCGTTCGTTAATTGAGCTAATTCGGCAGAACTAGTTCTTTCCATTAGGTCACTCGGAGAGGACCAACCGAACAGACCATTATAGGTGATTTTGGGTGTTCCACTTTTGCCCCGTTTGGTGGTTATCAATATAACTCCATTGGCTGCTTTAGAACCATATATAGCTGCAGAAGAAGCATCTTTCAGCACAGAAATGCTTTCTATGTCTTGAGGGTCAAGCACATTCATATCGCCTTCGATACCGTCAATCAATACCAAAGGAGTAGAAACATTGAATGAACCCAATCCTCTGATTAAGATTTTACCAGTATCCATACCAGGTTGTCCGCCGGCATTGGTGATTGTCATGCCTGGAACCAATCCTTGAAGGCCTTGGGAAACATTGGAGATGGCTCTGTTTTCTATGGATTTTGCGTTGATGGTGGATACGGATCCTGTCAGATTGATTTTCTTTTGCACGCCATAACCAACGACAACGACCTCATTCAATGATTGCGTGTCTTCATGTAGTATTATATATAAATTTTTACTACCTGTTATTTTTATCTGTTGGGTGACATAACCGATATATGAGATTTCCAGCTGGGCTTTATCGGATACATTTAGAACAAATTTGCCGTCTATGTCCGTAACTACGCCATTGGAAGAGCCTATTATCATTACTGTAGCTCCAACTAGCGGCTCATTATTCTCATCTACTACTATACCGGATACTTCTACTTGTTGTTTCTTCGATTTGTTGAGAAGATTGTCGCGCTTGATTACGACTTTCTTGTCTTGGATTTCATAGCTTAATCCGGCTTGTCCCTTTAATATTTGTTCAACGGCCTCCTCGATGGTAGCATTTTCTAGCGACAGGGATACACGTGTTTTTGTGTCCAAGTCCATGGAGGAGAAGACGAATGAATACCCAGATTCCTTCTTAATTTGTTCGATGGCCTCTTTAACTGTTATATTGTTTTGTTTCAACGATATATCCTGTGTGAAGGCCGGTAAATTTAGGCAAAAGGCTGCTGAGACTATGAGAATAGTCTTTTTGATACTTTCCATAATTCTACTGATTTTTGGATTAAAAAAAGTAAAGTAATACTATTGGAATTAAAGGATTCGCTATTTTTGCCATCACTTTAACTCTGCGAGCGTCCTGCAAAGGATGTTCAATGCTTGAAGCGAGGGAGGATGTGGCCGCATTCTCCCTTTTTATTGGACATCCTTTGCCTTACTCAGGGCAACTGAAAATAGATTGTTATCTGTTCCATGAATTAAGCATTTAAGATTCAACATACGTTTGATTATCAATAAAGTATATACTTCCCTTCTTTATAAGCGTAATGTACACGTCCTGTGGCAGCTATGGTAGTCAGCACCTCTTCAATGGAATTTTTGCCGATGATGAAGTCGCCATAGAATCTTCTGCCGCGTAGGGAGTCTGCTACTTCTATCTGCACATCGTAGCTGCGCATGAGTTTCTTGGCGATATCCTCCAATAACTCTTCATCAAAGAAGAGGTTGTTGTCCTTCCAGCAGTTAATGTGTGTTACGACGGTTTTAGAGGTTTGCATCTCGCCGGTCTGCTTGTTCAATATGGCTTGTTCGTTGGGTTGCAGGCAGATCTCCGGCATGTTTTTCAACTCGTTCCGCAGGACTACTTTCCCTTCCATCAGGCTGACCACCACCTCCTTGTCATCGGCGTAATTCTTGAAATTGAATTTGGTGCCTAGCACCCGCAGAATCAGTTCCTTGGTCTGTACCTCGAAAGGCATCTCTTTATTGTGGACTACTTCGAAATAACCTTCACCTTCCAGCAGTAGTCGTCGGTTGTTCATACCGAAGCCTTGTGAATAGGTTAACTTGGAACCGGAGTTCAACCAAACTACACTTCCGTCAGGCAACCCTAACTTGGTCTGCGTACCCAATGGAGCTTCCAGCACGATGTCAGCAAAATAGTCTATGACGGCATGCTTCCCTTGGTAATAGCCGATGCCGGTCATCAGTACGAGTGCGATTACCGCCGCCGTGCGATATGCGTTTCTCCAAGAAAGGATGATGCGCCGTTGCCGAGAGTGCCGCAAATCGGTTCGTTGCAGGAAGGAAGCAAAGGCCTTGTCGGCATTGAAATCTTTGTTGCTGCCTGCTACGCTGGCCGAGAAGCCTATTTCCAAGCTGTTGCGTACATAGTCACGATGTGCCTCGGATTCCAAGGCCCAACGCTGCAACCTGGCCAAGTCTTCTTCGTTTAGACTGCCCGACAGATAGGATATTATTAGGTCGTCAATGTCTATGTCTGGCTTTTTTGTTTTCATTGTATCATGCTTTATAAGTATGGCAAAAAAATGAGAGAAACGGGTAGTCAAAAACGAGAGTTTTTTCACTGGAGGGCAAAAAATAGGATGAGTAGCAACTTCAGATAAGGTTCCATGGATTTTCGGAGCAAGGATAAGGCATTCTTTATGTGGTACTTGACCGTATTTATGGAGATATGAAGTTCGGCGGCGATGTCCTCGTATTTTTTCTGCTCGAACCGGTTTTTCTTGAAAACCGTGCGGCACTCTGCAGGGAGAGCCTCTATGCTTTTCAGCAATTTGCTTTCCAGTTCTTGCTCTAGGAGAAGTCCAAGCGGATGCTTGTTCTCAACGAAGACCGATTCTAGAAATTCTAAGTTCTTTTCGGAAAGGTAAGAGGACAGCGGGAGTTCGTTTTGTCTTTTTAAGGCATTCAGTTCGTTCAAGCAATGATTGTGTACAGCCCGCATTAAGTAGGCTCGGACAGAATTTTCGATTTCGATATCTGCTCGATGTTCCCACAAATAGAAGATGGCATCGTCTACTATCTCTTCGGCTAAGGAAGCGTCTCTTAATAGTTGGCAGGCATAACGGCACAACAAGGCATAGTGCTTATCATAGACGTATCTGAAAGCATGTTCGTCTCCCTTTTTTAGTTGTTCTAAGATAAACTGTTCTTTCATCGTTTCATTTTTGCGGCAGTGTTTTTTCAGCGGCTTATGTGGTTATTGGTGGTTTTGGAGGTGGGCAAAACTACAAAATCTTGCTTAATGTGCCAATAGAGGTGAAGAGAAAAAAGAAAGAAGAAGCGCCGACATGCAGAAAAATCACCGTTTTTCCGTATGTTTGCAGAAAAATCATCCTTATGAACCGAATTTTCCATGCCCGCATCGTGCCGGGCCAATACCTCTTTCTGTTGCTGATGGCCGCCTTGGCCTTTTGGTCTCTTTGGGAGAAGAATATTCTCTTGGCGGCGGTCTGCATGTTGTGGCTGGTGTTCCTCATTGAGCGGCTCATCCACACTACCTATACGCTGACCGTGGACGGCTGTTTGCGGATAGACCGTGGCCGCTTCAGCCGGCGGCGCGAACGTCCTCTCTCGGACATCGTGTCCGTGGAGCGGGCCTCGTCCATGCGGGTGGCGGGGCATGCCCTGGTGAGCTATGTGCTGGTCTGCTATAAGGACGGGAAACAGGATGCCTTGCAGCCGGTGAAGGAAGAGGAGTTCATTCGGTCGTTGACGAAGCGGATGGCAGGGGATGGTCCCCGCTGATCTCCTGTTCGATGAAATAGGGCGGACGTCGTTTCACTTCCTTGTAAATCTTTCCCAAGTATTCGCCGATGATGCCGCAGGCCAGCAGGACTGTGCCGCCCACGAACCAGACGGACACCAGCAGCGAGGTCCATCCGGGAAGTACGTCCTGGCTGGCATAGGAGAACAGGGCATAGATGATGGCGATGAAGGATAGCAATACGAAGACGAGGCCCAGGTAGGTGATGTAGCGCAAGGGACGTACGGAGAAAGAAGTGATGCCGTCTATCGCAAAGTTCAGCATCTTCTTGAACGGGTACTTGGAAGTGCCGGCGAAGCGTTCGGTGCGGTCGTACCATACCATGGCCGTGGGATACCCTACCAAAGGCACCAGGCCGCGCAGGAAGAGGTTGCGCTCGGGAAAAGAGACGAGGGCCTGCATGGCACGGCGGCTCATCAGGCGGAAGTCGGCATGGTTGTAGATGATCTCGCCTCCCAACGCTTTCATCAGCCGGTAGAAGAGCAGGGCGGTGTTGCGCTTGAAGAAGGTGTCAGTAGTACGCTGCCGGCGTACGCCATAGACGATGTCTATGCCTTTGTGGAAGTAATCTACCATGGGGAGGATGGCCTCTGCGTCGTCCTGCAGGTCAGCGTCGATGGAGATGGCGGCATCGGCGTGGGTGGCAGCCCATTGCAGTCCGGCCCACAAGGCTTGTTGGTGGCCTTCGTTGCGTGAGAGTTTCAGGCCGCAGACGGCGGGATTGTGTGCGGCGAAGTCCTTGACCAATGCCCAGGTGCGGTTCTTGCTGCCATCGTCCACGTATAGGAGCCGGCCTTCGGTGATTTGTCCCGATTGGGTCAGGCGTTGCAGGATGCCGGTCAGGCGGGAAGTGGTTTCGGGCAATACTTCCTCTTCGTTGTAACAGGGTACGATAATGACTAATTTCATGGTCTTTCCTTTCTCTTTCTCTTTTTATTCCTTTTGAATACGAACCTTACCAGCAGGAAATTGACAGGGACGGCGATGCAGAACACGGGCAACGGGGCCCATTCCTTGCTGAGCCCGGTCCATAGGAAGAGGTTCAGCAAGGCGATGTGCAGGCCGTAGTTCACCAGGTGGGCTGCCCCCATGCCAAACAGCTTTGTCCACGATGGGAGTGTGCGGAAGGTGAAGTAGGCCGTCAGGTAGAAGTTCGCCACGAACCCCATCAGATATCCGGCCGTATAGGCCACGTTCACGTTTATGACCCGCTGCAGCAGCCAGTAGACGCCATAGTGGATGGCTGTGGCTGTGACGCCTACCAGGGCAAAACGCACAAACTCATTCCGGATTTCCCGTGGAGGCAGTTCCATTCTTCTTGCGTATCTTATAGAGCTGGATAATCAGTTTCGAGTCGCAGCTGCGGTGTCCGCTGTCCCAGACTTCCTGCATGTCGTATGTGGCTCCATAGCGTCGCCGGAACTCCTCGATTTCTTCTGCGCCAGCCACCAGGAAGCCTTCCTGAGGCTGGACGTCATAGAAGGGCATGATGCGATTCTTCAGGTAGAAATTCAGCGTGAACGGATGCAGGGAGTTGGGAGCCGGATATCCGGGGTTGAAGGAACACAATACAGCGTCTGAAGGGACCAGGGTCGCTATGTGCTCGGCCACGGGCTTGTCCGACTTCACCCGTAGTACGGCGGGTTGGAACAAGCCGTCCAAGGAGAGGTAGATGGCGAATACCAGGCCCAGTGTGCTATATGGCAGCACCCGGATGTCCCGCTTCAGGCTGCGGTAGAACAAGACGACGCTTCCTGCGAGCAAGGCCAGCAACACCAGCGCCAAAGGGCCGATGGGAAGGTTCTCCAATGCGTGCATGAAGGCGATGTTTTGGGCCGCATGCCGGCCATTGCCGAAGATGGAGTCGGGCACCAGTCCCAGTTGCAGGGCGGTAAACAAGGCCAGCAGGCCTATGGTCAGTCCGGCCAGGATGTGTCCGAAGGTCCGCATTACTCCCGCGTGGCGGCGGCACAGGTAGAGGATATATTCCGCCAGGAAGTAGGCGATGAACGGATAAATGGGCAGCAGGTAGACACTGCGCTTGCTCTTGGGAATGCAGTAGAATACGAATATCAGCACGATGGCCAGCAGGCTGAGCAGGCGGGCATCGTCCATCCGGCGGATAGCGTCGCGCAGGCGGTTCCAGTTCCGGCGCAGGTTCCAGTCCGGCTTCTTGTATTTCAGGACGAAGAGCGAGAGCAGCACCAATAAGGTATAGGGAACATAGCCCGCCAGTACGGTCATCACATTGTAATACCAGGGGTTTTCGTGCGACTCATAGGTCATCTTGCCCAAAAAACGTAGCACGTTCTCCTCCAGCACCAGGGTCAGGAATTCGTCACCTCCCTGCCTCCAGGCGGCCACGTACCACAGCAACGGCAGGAGGCACGCGCCCAGTCCCACCGCCACGAACTTGCCGAACACGCGTCCGAAGCGTCCTGTCCGTATCCATAGGAACACGCCCACGACGAGGCAAGGCAACACCATGCCCACGGGCCCCTTGGTGAGGATGGCCCCGCTCATGCAGAGGATGGCTGTCCACGGTATCCCTTTCATGTCCCGTTCGCCCCATTTATAGAGCTGGTAGATGGACAGCACCATCAGCGCAGACAAGACCATGTCCACCCGGCAGTTGACGCCCGCCCGGTGTACCTCGAAGTTGGTCAGTGTCAGCAGGGCCATCAGGAAAGCCAGTTCCACGCCTCGTCGGCGGGCATAGAATATATAGCCGGTCAGCACCATCACGGCCAGCCAGAAGGCGGACGGCAGGCGCGAGGTGTATTCATTGACCTCGCCCGCCACCATCGAAGCTGCGGCTATGCACCAGTGGAAGAACGGTGGTTTGTAGGCCATGTCCACGCCGTTGTTGATGGGGAGAATCCAGTTGTCCTGTTGCAGCATGGAGAGGGCCACGACAGCTTCGCGTGGTTCCCCTTTGGTGTGGAAGGGTGTCTGTCCCATGAACAGAAACAGCAGCAGGAACGTCAGGGCGGCTAAAAGCCAGAAATGCTTGGTTTTCATTATGCTGGTCATAATATACAAGGATAGATTCCATTTATCGGGAGCAAAGTTAGGTATTCTTTGGCTAAATTCGTAACTTGCGCCCAAAATTCACAGAATCTACAAAATCTACCGAATCATGAAATATCAAGTAGCCATCATCGGCGGAGGTCCTGCGGGATATACGGCCGCCGAAGCCGCCGCACGGGCGGGATTGAGTGTTGTATTGTTCGAGAAACGTGCCTTGGGCGGCGTCTGCCTCAACGAGGGTTGCATTCCTACCAAGACTTTGCTCTATTCGGCCAAGGTTTATGACACAGCCCGCCATGCGCAGAAGTATGCCGTCGGCGTGCAGGAGCCCACGTTCGACCTGCCCAAAATCATTGCCCGCAAGCAGAAAGTAGTGCGCAAGCTGGTGCTGGGCATCAAGTCCCGGCTGACGGCCGCCGGCGTGACAATGGTCACGGGTGAGGCCGAGGTGGCGGACAAGAACCACGTGCAGTGCGGCGTTGAGGTGTATGAGTGCGATAATCTCCTGCTCTGTACCGGCTCCGAGACTTTCATTCCGCCCATTCCCGGCGTGGAGAATGTGCCTTATTGGACGCATCGGGACGCCTTGGATGCCAAGCAGCTGCCACAATCCCTGGCTATCGTGGGGGGCGGCGTCATAGGCATGGAGTTTGCTTCTTTCTTCAGCAGCCTGGGAACAAAGGTGACGGTCATCGAGATGCTGGACGAGATACTGGGCGGCATGGACCGCGAATTGTCCGCCTTGCTCCGCGCCGACTATGCCAAGCGGGGCATCACGTTCCTGACCTCTACGAAGGTGGTATCGCTCGAGGGCGACGCCTCGTCTGTCCGTGTCAGTGTGGAGAATGCCGGAGGCGCGTCGGTAGTGGAGGCGGAGAAGGTGTTGCTCAGCGTGGGTCGTCGTCCGGTGACGGAAGGCTTCGGATTGGAGAAGTTAGGCGTTGAGCGTGACGAGCGGGGCCGCATCCGGGTGGACGGGCACATGCAGACCTCTGTGCCCGGTGTCTACGCTTGTGGAGACCTGACGGGCTTTTCGCTCTTGGCCCATACCGCTGTGCGCGAGGCCGAAGTGGCTGTGCACCACCTGGCCGGCTTGTCCGACGCAATGTCTTATGCCGCTATTCCCGGTGTGGTCTATACCAATCCGGAGATTGCCGGAGTGGGCGAGACGGAGGAATCCCTGCAGCGCAAAGGCACTGCCTGCCGCACGGTGAAACTCCCGATGGCCTATTCAGGCCGCTTCGTGGCAGAGAATGAGGGCGTGAACGGTGTCTGCAAGCTCATCCTCGGCGAAAATGATGTCATTTTGGGCGCGCATGTCCTGGGCAATCCGGCTTCGGAACTCATTGTCCAGGCCGGCATGGCCATCAGCCTGGGGCTGACTGCGGAACAGTGGGCACGCATGGTCTTCCCGCATCCCACGGTGGGCGAGATATTCAAGGAAGTGTGTGGGGAGGCGCGGTGATACATAATGATATGACCAAGTAAAACAGTGGACGATTTATGAAGAAACAGCTTTTCGTCGGCTTGTGTGGAGCCGCTCTGCTATTTGTCTCTTGCGGGCCTACGGTGCCCGGTAACGGATATCGGATAGAAGGTACGCTGACGGGAGTGCCGGATAGTACGGTCATCAGCCTTTACCAAGACGTGGGCGGCTTGCTGAAAGAGGTGCAGAACGATACGGTCGTGGGCGGACGCTTTGTTTTTGTCGACACCATTTCCAAGCCCCGCGAACTCTCTTTGTTGTGCACTGCCCCCGGATTTCCCAGCAATTACCTTACGGTGTGGGTGGCACCGGGAGAACGGGTAGAAGTGGCGGGCAGCGACAAACTGATAAACTTATGGGAGGTACGGAGCAATCTGCCCGAACAGGCTGAACTGAACCGTTTCAAGGATTGTAACCGAGATTTGTTGCGCCAGCAGGTGCTTTGCGATCTGCAACGCGATAGCCTCATGCAAGCTTTCAGGAATGGCGGCGGCGTGGTGGATGCGGCTGTTTTCCAACAGCTGAAGAGTCAGAACGATTCGCTGATGCGCCTTTTCTTCCAGTTGCAGTACCGGATGGCGCAACGCACCGTGGAGTGCTTGCAGACGGCTCCCTTTTCACAGATTTGGATGGATGAACTGGAAATGCAGGCCCAAATGTTGGGTAATGCCTCGGCTTATGACTTTCTCCGTGACTTTCTAACGTTGGAAGAACCGTTGAAGAAGCTCTATGCCTCATTACCGGACTCCGTGCAGCAAACAGCCGGCGGACAGCGTATTTACAACCTGCTCTATCCGGTACAGACCGTGGATGTGGGCGACGCGATGGCTGACGGTCCCCTTTATGATTCCGATGGAAAGGAGCACCGTCTGGCCGAATTCAAGGGGCGTTACATCCTGCTGGACTTCTGGAGCCAGGGATGCGGTCCTTGCGTGCAGTCCATTCCTGAACTCGAGAAGATCAGTGCCTTCTATGCCGATCGTCTGGCCGTTATCAGCATCTCGTCCGACCCGAAAGACCAGTGGTTGGCATTTCTGGAAGAGAAAGGCTTGAAAGGGCATCAATGGAATGAACTCCGTAATGATGGCGCCGGTTTGGCGGCAGCTTATAATGTGCATGGAATTCCCCATTATGTTTTGATTGCGCCCGACGGAAAGGTGCAGGATGTCTGGAATGGCTATGGGGAAGGCAGTTTGGAGCGAAAGATGAAGGAGCATTTAAAATGAAAGTCGTAACCATCGCATTCTTTTTATTAGGCTTATTCGGGCTTCCCTTGGCCGCCCAAGAACCGTGTGACAGTCTTTTGTCCGCCCGCATTGATTCCTTGGTGGACAATCACCTGCCGAAAGGTTCCGATGTCGGCATCTCCGTCTACGACCTCACGGCGGGACATGCGCTCTATGCGTACCAGGCCGACCATCTGTCGCGTCCTGCCTCTACGATGAAGCTGGTGACGGCCATCACGGCCTTGTCGCAACCGGAGTTCGACGAGCCGTTCCGCACCGAAGTGTGGTGCCGGGGCAGGGTGGAGGGCGACACCTTGCAGGGCGATCTCTACGTGGTGGGCGGCTTCGACCCGGAGTTCGACGAGGAGAATCTTGATTCGTTGGTGGCCGCAGTGGCACGTGCGCCGTTCTCCGTCATCAAGGGCCGGGTGTATGGCGACGTGTCGATGAAGGATTCCCTTTATTGGGGCAGCGGCTGGCTGTGGGACGATAATCCCGCTTCCTTCCAGCCCTATCTGTCGCCGCTGATGCTGGAGAAGGGCGTGGTGCGTGTGACGGTCAGTCCGGCCCAGGCAGGCGATACGGCCGAGGTCAGCGTTAGCCCCGCTTCTTCTTATTATGCAGTGAACAATACGGCCCGCACCCGCACGCCTTCGGCCGGCGACCTCCGTGTGACGCGTCGCTGGATGGAGAACAGCAATGAAATCCTGGTATCCGGCAACGTGACCAGGCGGCAGACGCGCACCTTTAACCTCTATTCGTCACAGGACTTTTTCATGCACACCTTTGCCGAACGCCTCCAGGACGCAGGCGTCCGATGCCTCTCTGCCACGGCGGACAGCCTTTATGCCTTCCGCGAGCTGGAGCGCGACAGTCTTGCCACCCTGCTGGCTGTCGTCACGACCCCTGCCCAGCGCGTATTGGACGAGATGCTGAAGGAGAGCGACAATCTCAATGCAGAAGCCGTCTTCTATCGCCTGGGCGCCCAGTACACGGGCCGCAAGCATATCCGGGCCCGTGATGCGCAACAGGCCGTGCGGGAGCTTATCAGCCGCTTGGGGCTCAATCCGCTGGATTACCGCCTGGCGGATGGTTGCGGTCTTTCGCACTACGACTATATCTCGCCCGCCCTGTTGGTGTCCTTCCTGCGCTATGCCTATGCAAATACTGACATTTTCCGCAAGCTCTACAAGGCTCTGCCCATCAGTGGCGTGGACGGCACGCTGAAGCACCGGATGCGCCGGGGCACGCCGGCCTATCGCCGGGTATTTGCCAAGACGGGTTCCTATACGGGCATTAACTGCCTGGCAGGTTACCTACAGACGGCGGACGGGCATTGGGTGGCCTTCGCCATCATGAACCAGAATGTGTTGTCCGGGCGGAAGGCACGGGCGTTTCAAGACGCGGTTTGTGGGGAGATTATACGAAAAAAGAGGTGAACTTTTAGTGTAAAATGATAGAATGAAAATACCTTTACCCGTTGGCGGAATTAATTGGGGTATGAAACCCACGGGCGGAGATATCTCCGGGCCAAGACAGAGATATCTTCGGACAAGGACGGAGAT
This sequence comes from Candidatus Bacteroides intestinavium, assembly GCA_019118325.1. Lineage (GTDB taxonomy): Bacteria > Bacteroidota > Bacteroidia > Bacteroidales > Bacteroidaceae > Bacteroides > Bacteroides intestinavium. Next base: position 15,632 of record DWZE01000027.1, on the reverse strand, counting down.
ATCTTTGGACGAAAGCGGAGATATCCGCCCGCAAAGCCGTACAATGGACCGACAGATATGCATATCGGTTATAATTCCGCCAACGGGTTACCTTTATTTGTCTTTGGTGGGAGGAGTGATATATTGGATATAAGCTATAGTTGAAGGAGCAGACTCATATTATACTTTGAGCGGGATGAATTTGTGCATTTTAGTCGTGGCAGATGCTGAAAATTCTTGATATCCTATTCTTAATGCGACATTCCGCTTTTTGATGAAAGTTCGTTACTAAATTTATTTCTGTAAGCATTCTTCTTAATGTGGCGGATTGATAATCAGCTTATTACGTTTTCTTAAACATCCTCCAAAAAACACTGAACAATTTCTTCCGAAACTGTGCAGTATTTCTCGAGAAATTGCGAAGTGTTATGCGAGAAATTGTTCAGTGTTTTTGCGGAAGTTGTGAACCATCGAATTTTGCCGTCTTAAAAAGGCATCTATAATATAAAAAATCCATACAAATAAAGCAAAGGGTCATCTGACGTAAGGAGGAATGTGAAGACACAACTGAAGTGCATTTTTTATTTTGCACAAAATTATGCCGTGCAAAGTATAGCTTATCTGATAACTTGTGTGACACATACTTCCTACCGGCCGTCTTGAACAAAAAAACAGCGGCACAACGTGCAATGGACTTTCCCTTGCCTTTGTGCCGCTGTGTGTATTACACTTTTTTATTTCTTATGCGTATTCTTCCCACTTCGTGTGGCGCATGTCTCCGCTTTTGGCCAACTCTGCGTGCATACCCAGAGCGGCGAAGATGGCGTGCGGGGTCTGTGACTTGCCGTCTGTCAGCTTCAGGTAGTCCCAAAGGAGGTTCTTATAGTCCGGGTGCGCACAGTTCTCGATGATGGCTTGTGCACGTTCTTTCGGGCTCTTGCCGCGCAGGTCGGCCACGCCTTGTTCGGTCACGATGACGTTGACGCTGTGTTCCGTGTGGTCGTGGTGCGACACCATCGGGACGATGGCGCTGATGCGTCCTTCCTTGGCCACGGACGGGCAGGTGAAGATGGAGATATAGGCATTGCGGGTGAAGTCGCCGCTGCCGCCGATGCCGTTCATCATCTTTGTGCCGCCGATGTGTGTGGAGTTCACATTGCCATAGATGTCCGCCTCGATGGCCGTGTTGATGGATATGATGCCCAGTCGGCGCACCACTTCGGGGCTGTTGGAGATTTCGGACGGGCGCAGCACCAGCTTGTCGCGGAAGAAGTCCATGTCGTCGTAAATGCCTTGCAGGCAGTCGTTGGTGACGGTCAGCGAGCAGGCGCTGCCGAACTTGATGCGTCCCTCGCGGATGAGGCCGATGACGGAGTTCTGGATGACTTCGGTGTACATCTCGAAGGGCGGGATGGTCTTCTCGTGTCCCAGGGCACTCAGCACGGCGTTGGCAATGTTGCCCACGCCCGACTGCAACGGCAGGAACGTCGGCGGGATGATGCCCCGTTTCATGTCGGACACCAGGAAGTCGGCCACGTTCTGCCCGATTTTGTCGGTCAGCGGGTCGGCGGCGGCGAAGGAGCGGGCCTCGTCGGGCCAGTTGGTTTCCACTACGCCGATGATTTTCTTCGGGTCTACCTGGATATAGGTGGTGCCGATGCGGTCGCTGGGCTTGTAGATGGGGATTTCGCGGCGGTAGGGCGGGTCGAGGGGTTCGTACACGTCGTGCAGGCCCATGGCGGCCTTGCTATGCGCGGCATTCAGCTCTACGATGATCTTGTCGGCCAGTCGGCAGACGGTGGGGGCGATGCCTCCGGCGGCGGTCAGGTAGATTTTGCCGTCCGGGGTCACTTCGCAGGCCTCGATGATGGCTATGTCTACCTTGCCCATGAAGCCGTAGCGCAGTTCCTGGGCCATCTGCGAGAGGTGGATGTCGTTGTAGGCGACTTCGCCGTTATTCACAGCTTGGCGAAAGTCCTTGTTGGTGGTGTAGGGTGCGCGGTAGCGGATGGCCTTTGCTTTGGACAGGACACCGTCGCACGAGTCGCCCGTCGATGCGCCCGTGAAGATGCCCACTTGGAAAGGACGCCCTGCGGCGTGTTCCGCTTCTGCTATCTTGGCCAGTTCGGCCGTGACGGCCTTGGCTGTTCCTGCGGGTGTGAATCCGCTCAAGCCGATGTTGTAGCCGTGCTTGATGAGGCTGGCAGCTTCTACTGCCGAAATGTAGTTCAGTGCCATAATGTTTTTGTAGGGTTATATTTTTCTTGTAATGGTTTTCCGGGTGGAGGCAGCGGTGTTCTCCCTTTCAGTATTTCCGTGTCAGTATCTCGCTCCAGATGATGGCGCGCCGTGCTTCTTCGGCGGAATGTATCTGGTAGTCGGTTGTCCCGTCTTCGGTGGCAGGCGGGGGAGGGACGGGAATGTTCTGCTTAGGTTCAGCCTTTGCAAAAGTCCGGGCCGGGTTCCGCTTGGTTTTGGGGCGGGGAGGCGTCGGCGGTTCGGAAGCCGGTCCTTCGGGGATGTAGCCGCCATACGTCTGGCTCTCTTGTCCTTCGGGCAGGGGGGAAGAAACGGGTTCGGGTTGTGGCATGACGGGTGGCCGGGGCGCGTTTTTCTTTTTTTTCTGCGCCTCTTTCCGGGTTTGCTGTATGAAGGCCACAACCAGCACGGCGGCCACCAGCACGAACTTCAGGAAGTCTTCCATAAACGTCAGTAAGTGAGTTTATTAGTTTGTAAGCCCTTTAGCTTTTAAGTGGACATAAAACAGTAACTTATGAACTTATAAACCTAAACGCTAAAGAACGATACACGTTTGTATTATATTTCCCGCCCAAAGTTAAGGAAATAATCCGGTTCTACTAAAATTTGAAAACTAAAAATTGAAAAGGGGCGGAAAAGAGTCTTGACGCAGGGCATGAAAAAAGGGCAGCTTCACAGCTCCCCTTAATCTTTTTAACCTAAACCTTAACTATGAAAAAATCTAATGTTTCTTTCGGGTACAAAATTCGGCAATAATTCTTTTTACACCAAATTAACCAAAGAAAAACTGCATAGCGTTAACACTAATTAAATTTATTGTGTCATTCCACGCTGACGGCCGTGCCTGCGGCGGTCACCATCAGCATGGATTCGCCCACGGTTTCATAGTCCAGGTCGATGCCTATCACGGCATTGGCACCCAGTTGCCGGGCCTGTTCCTCCATCTCGCGCAAGGCGGTTTCCTTGGCTTCGCGCAATACCTGTTCGTACGCTCCGCTGCGTCCGCCTACGATGTCGCGGATGCTGGCGAAGAAGTCGCGGAAGATGTTGGCACCGATGATGGTTTCGCCCGATACGATGCCATAATAGCGGGTGATGTGCTTGCCCTCGAGGGCGTTGGTTGTGGTCAGTAACATAATAAGTTCAGTTTATAGAGTTATGCTTTTTTGAATTATTAGTCGTGCGGAACGGGCGGAAAGTTGCACCCCCTTCCTTAAAAAAGCATAAACACGCCTATTTCATGAAGACGAAGTACACGGCCAGGATGAGGCAGACGAATGCAGCCAGGTGGTTCCAGTGCAACGTCTCGCCCTTGAAGAACAGGGTGGTGAAGATGGTGAAGATGATGAGCGTCACCACTTCTTGAATGACCTTGAGCTGCATCAGCGAGAAGGGGCCGCCATTGCCGGTGAAGCCGATGCGGTTGGCCGGAATCTGGCACGAATACTCGAAGAGCGCGATGCCCCACGAGAAGAGGATGACGGCAAACAGGGGCCAATGGGTGGTAATCTTCATCTCCTGCAGCTTCAAGTGCCCGTACCAGGCGAAGGTCATGAAGATGTTGGAGACGATGAGCAGAAGAATGGTGTAGAATCCTTTCATATCAATGAGTTATTTATCTGTTCAGAAAATCGGGGGCAAAGGTACGAAATAATCCTGCTAATCGGTATAGTAATCCACGTGTATGCTCTTTCCCTCCTTTTCCAGCGTAAGGGTGCAGTGGCCTTTCTGATTCAGCAGGCGAATCAGGCGGCAGAAGTCATCATTCAGCGGCTGCCCGTCGGCCTCTGTCACCCGCATGCCCGGCCTTACTCCTTGCGCGTAGGCTTGGGAGCGTGGCCATACCAGGCCGACAAAGAGGTGGCCGTCGGCATATTGCACCTGGAAGTCTTGCACAGGTTTTACTTGTATCGTACCCTGTTGATACGGTATGAAATAGAATTCCTTCCTTTTGTAGTCAAGAATGACCTTGCCATATTGGGTCAGCGGGGCGCCGACAGATGAAATGGGTGCCTGTCCTCCGGCTACGGACGAGACACCGGCGAATGCTGTATGTCCCAAGTTCCATTGTGAAAATTCTACCCGCCACAGTGAGTCTTGCGGAGTAGCACCGCTCAGGGCGATGGTGTTGCTGCCGATAGTGGCATCGATTATCCTTCCTTTCCATTGGGACGGGGAAAAGCGTGTCTGCAATTGGCGGAAGGAGTATTCATTGGGGCTGAACAAAGAGGTACTTCCCGTGTCGAACAGGGTTTGTTGCATGGTCAGTTTCCCCACTTGTACTTCTATGTAAGGCACTCCGTATTCTCCCCATGCCATAGGCACGATATATCCTTTCATCTCTTTAGGTGGCTTACGGCTTTCCGAGAAAATTACATAACCTTTTCGGGTATCAATAGTCAGCATCAGTCCTTGCAGGGCATCGTTCCCGATAAATCCTTCCGCACCCAGGCATTGCCATATCGTCCCTTCCTGCGGTAAAGGCAGCACTGTCAGCGGGGGAATTTGTCGGTTTCCTATCCGCAGATGGCTGAAGCGGAAAGCTGGGCTATGGGTGAGGTGTCCGGTGATATCCACCGTTTGGAGACTGTCTTTCAGTATATTGGCCTCGTCCAAGAGATGCGTGCTCACTATCGAGCGGGTCATGCCCGTATCAAGGATGAAGTCGTGTTTCTGCCCGTCTATCTGCACGGGGATAATGAGCAGGCCGTGGGCAAGGCGGAGAGGGATCGTATCGGAAAGACTGGTTGCATGGGAATGGATGCTTACCAGGCAGCATAAAATGAGTAAAACTAAGGATTTCATTTTTTAGTCTTGTATTTTTGTTTGGGGTGATTAGGAATGTTGGGATAAAGTCTCTCAAGTTTCTGTTCTTCTATCATTCGTGGGATAATCTTATTGTTTAAATAGCGAACATTTCTCCCTACAGCAGTGGCAATCTCTTCCAAGAAAAGATAGTCCGTTGCCACACTGCATATTAATTTCGTTATTTCTTCGTAAGGAAGGCGTTTCTTTTTGAAATTGCTTGCAACATTGTCTTCAGAGCTTGCAACATTTGTCTTCGAACTTGCAACATTGTTCTCAGAACTTGCAACATTGTCTCCTGAGCTTGCAACATTTTTGCCCAATTGCATATTGACTTGGTAGGTTGTTCCTCTTCCTTTTCCGTCTGAGATTAAAAAGCCATCGGTGCACAATGTGCGTAGCATACCGGTTATATCCGAAGGGTGCATATTCAGTAGATGTTGTAAACGGTCGTTATTGGTAGAGCCTTCAGCGAAGCAAGTTGCCAAGGTTAATAAAGATTCTTGCTTTAGGCTGTTGATGCGTCCTGAACCAAATGATTGAATCAGTGCTTTATGAACATCTTCCGGGAACAAACTTACCAAAGGGAGTATCAGTTCTACCCTATCCGGTCTGTTTAGTTCATTCACGTACGGGGAAGTCCAGCTGGCGGTCTGCCAGCCTTGCATGATTTTGTTCACACCGCTACCGGCTTTTTCCGAGAAGCCTATCATCATAAACATCTTCTGCAAAGATTTATTGCGGCATATACTTTCACCACCGTTATAATACTGGTTGCGGCTGATTAGTAAAGTACCTGGATTGCGGAATAATAGTTTATTCCTTCGTTGTTCTATTACAATGCTTCCTTTTTCTGAGTAGTCGCAATGAATCAATGTATTGACAAGTGCCTCGCGTATAGCGACATGGGTAGGCAGGTCGTCCTGACGTATTCCCTGCTCCAAGCGGAAAGGTCGTGGTAAGATGGTTATCAGCCGGTTGTACACACGACGGTAGAATTGGAACAGATTGGCTTCCCAAGTCCCATCCGGGCAAATACGGTCGGACCAGCGGGTCATACTTTCATCGCCCAGATATTCTCTGAAATCTGGGAAATAATCAGCCACGCAAGCTGGGTCTGTAATGCTTTCTGTCTTGCCGAACATCAGAATACCTGCCAAAGTAAATCCCTCCATATTCAATTCTCTGTCTTTGCGGTATCCTCCTAACTTTTCAAGCAATTCTATGTCGGTTAAGGCTAACCATGGGTGTGCTGGTTGCCTGGAAGTGAAATATTGGCGATATTGCTTTAAGGAGAGGGTATCAATGTCATCTATCGAATAATTAGTCAAAATGCGCGAATCTTGTGGATGAGCATCATCGGCATCCGCAAGCATTCTTTTCACCTCTTCATTAGTGCATTTGTAATCGCCCTCATTGTTTCGTTTATAAGTGTGTCCTCGAAAAGGATTGCTGGTGCAATATACAGGACGTTGGGAACGAGTCGCTCTAGGAACGCGGATCAGCAGCAGTTTTTTCCCTTCATACTCCCCTTCAATGACATCTCTATCTACCAACAGGTTGTAGCTGACGCAATCCGGATTGTTTACGTCGTTCCAAAACTGTTTTTTGTATTGCTGTATTTGTTCCGGTGTCAGGCCTTCAATCTGTAAATGTCCGTTCCTTTCACGTATGCCTAATATGATTATACCTCCGTCAGTATTGGCAAACGCGGAATAGGTTTCCCATAGACTTTTAGGAAAACCTCCGGAAGCGGTTTTGAACTCCAAGTCCGCGGATTCATCGTGGGTAATAATGGTATTGATGTATTCAGTGACATCCCATTCAGATATGTCATGGTTACTATTCATATTGTTTCTGTTAATGTTATCAGAACATCTTCCTTACCCGCTCAATCCCCGCCACCAGCGTGTCCACCTCTTCCTTCGTGTTGTACAGCCCGAACGAGGCGCGCACCGTGCCTTCGATGCCGAGGCGCGTCATGAGCGGCTGGGCGCAGTGATGCCCCGTGCGCACGGCGATGCCCAGGCGGTCGAGCAGGGTGCCGAGGTCGAAGTGGTGGATGTTGCCCACGAGGAAGGAGATGACGCTGCCCTTCTGCCCGGATTCGCCGAAGATGCGCATACCGGGGATTTCCTTCAGGCGGCGGGTGGCATACTGGGTCAGTTCGTGCTCGTAGGCGGCGATGGTGTCCATGCCGAGGGCGGAGACGTAGTCCAGTGCGCGGGCCAGTCCGGTGGTGCCGATATAGTCCGGCGTGCCGGCCTCGAACTTGAAGGGCAGCTCGTTGAAGGTGGTCTTCTCGAACGAGACGTGCTGAATCATCTCGCCGCCCCCTTGGTAGGGGGGCAATTTGTCCAGCCAGTCTTCCTTGCCGTAGAGCACGCCCACGCCGGTGGGGCCGTAGACCTTGTGCCCGGAGAATACGTAGAAGTCGGCATCCAGTTCGCGTACGTCGACGGGCATGTGGGGGATGCTCTGCGCGCCGTCCACCAGCACGGGGACGCCGTGGGCATGGGCAGTGGCAATCATCTCCTTGACGGGGTTGATGGTGCCCAGCACGTTGCTGACGTGGGCGATGCTGACTATTTTTGTTTTCGGGGAGAAGAGCCGTTCGTATTCATCCAGCAGCAGTTCGCCGCGGTCGTCCATGGGGATGACGCGAAGCACGATGCCGCGTTGGGCGGCTTGCAGTTGCCAGGGGACGATGTTGCTGTGGTGCTCCATGGTGGAGATGATGACCTCGTCGCCCGCCTGCATCTGCGATTGGCAGAAAGTGGCCGCCAGGAGGTTGATGCTCTCCGTGGTGCCTCGGGTGAAGACGATTTCGCTGGTCGAGCGGGCGTTGATAAACCGGCGCACGGTCTCGCGGCTGGCTTCGTGCAACTCTGTGGCCTGCTGGGAGAGGAAATGCACGCCACGGTGCACGTTGGCGTTGGTGTTGTAGTATTCGTTGGTGATGGCTTCGACCACCGCGCGGGGTTTCTGCGTGGTGGCGCCGTTGTCCAGGTAGACCAGCGGCTTGCCGTAGACGGTGCGGCCGAGGATGGGGAAGTCGGCGCGTATTTGCTGGATGTCGTACATAAGTCTTTCTTTCATAAATGTCTGCGCAAAGATACGCGCTTTCCGTCAATAATAGTATGCAGTTTTGCCTTTTTCCCGCAAAGAGCATATCTTTGTCACCGACTTTTTTCGCAAAAAAGCGATTTTTTCTGAAAGGAATCGGCCTGTTCGGTGTCTAAATGAGTAGAAACTTTCAAAAAACGGATACGTGATGGACAACAAAGAACAAGCATTTACCACAATGGTCGGCAAGTACAAGAAGACCATCTACACCGTCTGCTACTTCTTCTCCAAGACGAGGACGAAGTGCAGGACTACTTCCAGGAGATACTGATAAACCTGTGGAAAGGTTTTCAGGACTTCCGGGGCGAGAGTAGCCTGAAGACGTGGATATGGCGTGTCAGCCTGAATACTTGCAACAACCAGGAACGGAAGAAGAAACGTAGTGTACAGACGGTGCCTCTTTCGGTCGATATCGACTTGTACAACGATACCGACACCCACAGCAAGCAGATTCAACAGTTGTACGAGCGCATCAGTCGACTGGATGTCTTCGACCGCGCCATCATTCTCCTTTGGCTGGAGAACATGAGCTATCAGGACATAGCCAACGTAGTCGGCATATCGCTGTCTGCCGTCACCACCCGTTTGTTCCGCATCAAGGAACAGTTGAAAGCCATGTCTAACGATTAAAAACACCGAATGATTATGACACAAGAAATGAACTTAGCCGAATTGCAGGAATTGAAAGAACAATTTGCCCTGTTCAGCCGGAAGCTGGACAAGCTAGCCATCATTAATGACAATATGCTGAAGGAGGCCATGACTAGGCATGTTTCCGTCATCGAACGTGAATATAAATCCCGTTTCTTGGTTTCCCTGATTGGAGCACCGGTGCTGACAGTCGTTTTTCTGGCCATGGGATATCATTGGGGATTTATCTTGCTGATGGATGCGATGGCTGCCGCAGAGTTTATATTGGACAGGCGTTGTTACAAAGTTTTAGCACCACAAAGGTTGGCAACGCTCAACATGACCGATGCTACCGAAAGAACAATCCGTTATCGGAAGCTGCGGTCGCTGATACATCGGATTTTGCTGATACCCGGTATTGCTTTAATTGTGTGGACGGTCTTGATAGCGTGCGGATATAGATTGAACTTGCCTGTTCTTACGGTTAGTTTGGTAGCAATGGTCGTGGCTGTAGAGATAGGGATTTATCGGGAGAAGAAAGTCAACAGAAATCTGGATGACATGTTGAGGCGCATCAAGCAGCTAAAGGCATAGGCCACCCTGACCATAAAAAGAGAGTGTGTCAAAATATAGAATGGCACGCAGATGACGCAGATGCGACAGATGACCACTGGTTATACTTCGTTGATTTACAGTTAGACAAATCTGTGAAAAATCTGTTTAATCAGTGTCATCTGCGTGCCATTTTATATTTCGGCACACCCACTTTTATAATGACAAATGATTGGTTCTTGATCACTTTACCGGCATCCGCCGCACGTCCTGCACCGTCCCAGTTCGCCGCGGAAACGCTTCTCCACCAGGTGGTGCAGGCGGTCCTTCAGGGCATCGAGGCGGATGGTGTCCACCACCTCGCCCACGAAGGCGAACATCAGCAGCAGGCGGGCTTCGTGCAGGGGGATGCCGCGCTGGCGCATGTAGAAGAGGGCCGCATCGTCCAGCTGGCCCACCGTGGCGCCGTGGCTGCACTTCACGTCGTCGGCATAGATTTCCAGCTGGGGCTGGGTGTACATGCGGGCGTCGCGGGTGGCGCAGAGGTTGCGGTTAGTTTGGCGGGCATCGGTGTGCTGCGCGCCGGGACGGACAAGGACGAGGCCGGAGAAGGCGCCCGTGGCGTGGTCGTCCAGCACGTTCTTGAAGAGTTGGCGCGAGGTGCACGAGGGGACGGCGTGCTCCACGACGGTGCGCGTGTCCACGTGCTGGTTCCGGTCGGCGATGGCCATGCCGCAAAGGTCCAGCGAAGCGTTCTCGCCGGCCAGCAGGACGCGGGTACTGTTGCGTGTGGTGCCGTTGGTCAGGGTCATGCCGTTCAGCAAGACGTTGCTGCCGGCTTCCTGGCGGACGTAGAGGTTGCTCAGGCGGGTGGTCCCGGTGTGCGTTTCCTCCAGTTCGTAGAGGTCGAACACGCTGTCGCGGCCCGCAAAAACTTCGATGACCTGGGTGGCCAGGAAGTTCACCTCGTCCATCGTGTGGTCGCACACCAGCAGGCGGGCTTGTGCGCCGTCCTCCAGGACGATGAGCACGCGGCGGTTCACCAGCAGGGGCACGTCGCTGCGCAGGATATTGATGAGCTGGATGGGCTTCTCCACGATGACGCCGCGGGGGACGTAGAGCAGCACGCCGTCCTGGGCAAAGGCGGTGTTGAAGGCGGTCAGCCCGTCGCGCGACGTGTCGGCCAGGGTGCCGAGGTATCGCTCCACCAGTTCGGGATAGTCGCGGAAGTTGCCCAGGATGACGCCGTCGGGCAGCGTCTTTTCCGTGTAGGAGAGGGCGTCGTTCACCACGAAGAACAGCGAGGTGCTCATGTTGGGCACGTCGCACTTGAACACTTCGTAGGGATTGACGGGGATGGGCAGCCGCTTGAGGTTCATGCCGTAGTCCGGCTCGAAGGCGCGGGGCACGTCGGTGTACTTGCAGTCTTCCTGCCGGCGGGTGGGGAAGCCCAGCCGCTCGAAGTCGGCGAAGGCACGGGCGCGCAGGCGGTTCAGCGGCTCGGTGCTGTGGGTGCGCAGCAGGGCTTCCGCCTGGGCGTATAGGTCGATGTATTGTTGTTCGGGTCTCATATATCTATTTATTTTTAGGCGCGGATTGCGCGGATTTCACGGATTAATTTATTTAGTAAACACTTTACGTCTGAACTCTGCGCTATGGCCGAAGTTCAATAACAATCCTACTTGCATGCCGGTGGCTTTCAAATAGTTTATTAACTGGAATTCGTGTTCAAGCCGTAAGGACTGAACGGCCTTTAGTTCTAAAATCACGGTATCTTCCACTACCATATCGGCTACATAATGGCCAACTAATTCATCTTTGTAGAATACCCGTATTTGTTTTTGGCATTCTACTTTCATTCCCTGGCGACACAATTCTTTATAAAGTGCGTTTTGATACACTTGCTCTAAAAAGCCAAAGCCAAGCGTATTGTGCACTTCGTAAAAGGCTTTTATTATCTTTTGCGTCAATTCCTCGTGTAGCATGAGTTAATCCGTGAAATCCGCGTAATCCGCGCCTAATCCGTTATTCGTTCACCTCCTTCTTGATCCAGTCGAATCCGCGCTGCTCGATCTCCTGCGCCAGTTCCGGCCCGCCGGTCTTGACGATGCGTCCGCCCAGCAGGACGTGCACCGTGTCCGGCCGGAGGTAGTCCAGCAGGCGCTGGTAGTGCGTGATGACCAAGGCAGAAGTCTCGGGAGTGCGCAGCTTGTTGAAGCCTTCGGCCACGATGCGCAGGGCGTCGACGTCGAGGCCGGAGTCCGTCTCGTCCAGGATGGCGAGGGTAGGCTCCAGCATGGCCATCTGGAAGATTTCGTTGCGCTTCTTCTCGCCGCCGCTGAAGCCCTCGTTGACGGAGCGGTTGGCCAGCTTGCTGTCCAGCTCGACGATGGCGCGCTTCTCGCGCATCAGCTTGAGGAACTCCGAGGCGCTGAGGGCGGGCTGGTGGCGGTACTTGCGCTGCTCGTTGACGGCGGTGCGCATGAAGTTCACCATCGACACGCCGGGTATCTCCACCGGTGTCTGGAAGGACAGGAACAGGCCTTCGTGCGCCCGGTCTTCGGGCGACATGGCCAGCAGGTCGCGGCCGTTGAACAGGACCGTGCCGCGCGTCACGCGGTAGGCGGGGTGGCCGACGAGGACGTTGCTCAGCGTGCTCTTGCCCGCGCCGTTCTGTCCCATCAGGGCATGCACCTCGCCGTCGCGGATGGTGAGGTCGATGCCCCGCAGTATCTCTTTGCCGTTTATCTCGGCATGCAGGTCTTTGATTTCTAACATATATTCTATAGATATTAATGCGTTGTCCGGCTGCAAAGATACGAATATTCCCCCAAAAAATCCCTGCCTGTCCTTGCATATTGGCCGGAATGCGTTATCTTTGTGGCATTAACGCAATATAGGAGGACAAGCTATGAAGGCAACCGTATCGATGGAAGGCATCCTGGGCATGCTGCATACGCTCAGCGCGGCGGACAAGCGCTGGCTGGCCGACCGGCTGTATGAAGACGCGGACCGGGAGCAGGAAGGACGCCTCGCACCCTACACCATGGAGGAGCTGAACGCGCGGATCGACGAGTTCGAGGCCGAGCTGGAGGCGGGCGAGTGGTTGACCTCGGAAGAGGCGGACAAGCAAGTAAGGGAAGCTTTGCCATGGCTCAAGTAGTGTGGATCAAAAAAGCCAATAAGAAGCGCATCGCTTTTTTGGCTTATGGGGAAAAGGAGTTTGGCGTAAAAGCTGCGTTGAAGATGAATAACAGAATTATGGATTACGTGCGCAGGCTGGCCGATAATCCTGGTATGGGAGCGGTTGAACCCTTGCTTCAAGGGCGTAAGAAACCATATCGTTCGTTGGTTGTCCACAAGTTGATCAAACTGGTCTATTACGTGGACGAATCCAGGCAGACCGTATTCATCGCCGACCTCTGGGATACCCGGCGCGAACCCGCACGTCTGGCACGCCCGCTGGGATAATTTGTGCAGATGTATAACCGTTAATTTATCAAAGCTATGAATACGAAAAGATTGCTCTCCCTTTGTTTCTTGCTTCCGCTGCTGGCAGCGTGCGGAGATGATGAACAGGTGCAAGAGCCTGCATCGTTCGACTCGTTCGAGGTGCGGGGCATCAACTATTTCTTCGAAGGAGGCGACGGCGTGCAGACGTATGAAATCGTGGCCGACAGCTTCGAGTATTACAACGATTCCGACGTGGAGAAGCAGGTCGGCTGGACACCCAAGCAGTCGGATTATGACGAATACACCTTCCTCATCACCACTCCGGAGGATTTTGATTGGCCGCAACAAGATGACACGCTCTGGGTGTATGACATCTCCATGTATGACGGCTATCCTTCTGCAACACCTGTGCCTGTTCCCTACCAGCCGGGCGCTACTACGCTGTGGCCGGATGGGACGCACGAATCCATTCGAATCACCGTACCGCCTTACGTGAAGGTCGCGGTCTTCTACCGGGAAACCTTTATGGAGGTAACCTCCAGCTACTTGCTTGAGTTGGAAAACACCACGACCGGCGAACCGCTTCTCCTCAAGGGGAAGCTCAAGAAAAAAAGCGTTGTTTTATCCGCTATTGACGCAGAGAATGCGGAGGCCAACGCTCTCCGAGTGGAGACGGTCGGCCGGGCCGCCGGAAACGCGCCCCGTCGCCGTTTCTAACGACACTATGGTGCAGTTGATGTCAGGTAATCATTCTTTATTAAACCCTTTAAAAACCGATTGTCTCATGTCTTTTTGATTTGAGTTTGCGAAGAAACGCAAGAATCCTACGAAACCCCAGGAAGACAACCAGTGACACGCCATCCCGGTGACCACCAACTTCTTATTATAATCCTTCCTGGCGGCGCAACTCTGCTATCTCGCTGTCGGTAATCGTTTCCCGTTCCGACTTGTCGTAGAGGGTGAGGAGCCAGAGGTCTGTGTCGGTAGTGCTGACCAGCACCGTCAGGGTGATGATGCGGGCGCCGCCGCTCTTGCCTTTCCCCTTGGATGTGATGGCCATGCGCACTTTGCGTATGCCGCCGCCCAGGTCGACGCCTTGGGTGGGATTGTCCTTGAGCGAAACGACTAATGCATCCACATCGCCTTTCAGTGATTTGTAATGTTTATACAAACGCTTGAATTCTTTCAAGAACTTCTTGCCAGGACGTACATTACAATTCATCGCGAATCTCCTCCCATGTCGGTGCTTTCATCTTCCCTTCCTTTATCAGCTTCGCGTCCCGGAAGGCTTGGCGGATGTTCTCCATCACCTCGGCCTTGCTCAGGGGGCGGTATTCTTCCGCTTCTTCGGAAACGGCGGAGGGGGCGGACGTTTCTTCTTCCCGCTGTGCCACCAGCTTCTTGATGGCTTTCAGGGCTTTCTTCAGGTAGTTCTCGTCGTCTGCGATGTAGCTCAGCTCGCGCAGCAGTTCGGCGTTCAGGTTCATAGTGTTGTCCATGTCAATTCCTCCTTTCTATCAGATAAGGTGATTGGCCTTCAGCCATTTCTTGCCGCCGGGGGTAAGGCACCATAACAGAAAGATGGCGCAGGGAACTCCCATTGCCAATAGCATAAAGATGGTTCCGGTCATTGGTTGTCCTCCTTCTTTTTGTTTGTTAATATTAAACCGGTGATAAGCAAAGAGGCAGAAGCAAACAAGCTTAAGCCATATACCACCTATTTCATTTCTTCCAAGTCTTTGAACAATGACGCTATAAATATAGCGGTCAGTGTATATTTCGATATGTCAATCAGATAATTGCCCAGCTTCTCTTTCCACATAACTGTTGATGCTCCCCTGCAAAGTTAGTGATTTATATTCATGCGGCAAGCGTCTTGCCCCTGTTCTTATCCCACGCTCCCCTCCAGCGACACGGAGAGCAGCTTCTGCGCCTCGACGGCGAACTCCATGGGCAGCTTGTTGAGCACCTCCTTGGCGTAGCCGTTGACGATGAGGCCCACGGCGTCTTCGGTCGAGATGCCGCGCTGGTTGCAGTAGAATATCTGGTCTTCGCTGATTTTCGACGTGGTGGCTTCGTGCTCCACGACGGCCGTCTCGTTGTGGATGTCCATGTAGGGGAAGGTGTGCGCGCCGCACCGGCTGCCCAGCAGCAGCGAGTCGCACTGGCTGTAATTCCTGGCGTTGTCGGCCCGCTGGCCCACGCGCACCAGGCCGCGGTAGGAGTTCTCGCTCAGCCCGGCGGAGATGCCCTTGCTGACGATGGTGGAGCGGGTGTTGCGGCCCAGGTGTATCATCTTCGTGCCCGTGTCGGCCTGCTGGTGGTGGTTGGTGACGGCCACGCTGTAGAACTCGCCCACGGAGTTGTCGCCTGCCAGTACGGTGCTGGGGTATTTCCAGGTGATGGCCGAGCCGGTCTCTACCTGTGTCCAGGAGAGCTTGGATGATTCACCCTTGCAGAGTCCGCGTTTGGTGACGAAGTTGTAGACGCCGCCGCGGCCTTCGGCGTCGCCGGGATACCAGTTCTGGACGGTGCTGTACTTCACTTCGGCGCGGTCGTGGACGATGATTTCGACGATGGCGGCGTGCAGTTGGTTTTCGTCGCGCATGGGGGCGGTGCAGCCTTCGAGGTAGGAGACGTAGGAGTCGTCGTCGGCCACGATGAGGGTGCGTTCGAACTGACCCGTGTTGCGGGCGTTGATGCGGAAGTAGGTGGAGAGTTCCATGGGGCAGCGCACGCCGCGGGGGATGTAGACGAAGGAGCCGTCGGAGAAGACGGCGGAGTTGAGCGCGGCGAAGAAGTTGTCGCGGTAGGGCACCACGCTGCCC
>DWZE01000026.1 GCA_019118325.1 Candidatus Bacteroides intestinavium | reverse complement strand
TTCCACATGAACTCTGTCGTGCGCCAGCTGCACGAACAGGGTACAGACATCGTAATGGTCGATACCGGAAACTCCTACGAGGGATTGTGCGAGTATCTGGGAGGCAAGTACATCAGCTACACGGAGGAACGCCCCATCACGATGAACCCGTTTCGTATCCACAAGGAAGAGATGAACGTGGAAAAGACCGGCTTCCTAAAGAATCTTGTCCTGCTGATCTGGAAGGGCACGCAGGGAACAGTCACGAAGACGGAAGACCGTCTGGTGGAAAATGTAATCACCGATTATTACGATGCGTATTTCAACGGCTTCGACGGCTTCACGCCCATGCAGCGGGAAGACCTGAGAAAAAGCCTCGCCATAGACGAACGCAACCGTGACGGGAACCGTGAGGAAAGCGAGCAGGAACGGAACAGCCGTATCGAGTGCATGATAGACGAAATGGAACGCAGGCGCAAGGAGTTGAAGGTGGAAGAACTCTCGTTCAATTCATTTTACGAATACTCCGTCCAGCGTATTCCGGACATCTGTCACGAGAACCACATTTCGGGCATAGACCTCTCGACTTACCGCTACATGATGAAGGACTTCTACAGGGGCGGCAACCATGAAAAGACCCTGAACGAGAACATGGACAGTTCGCTGTTCGACGAGACCTTCGTGGTGTTCGAGATTGACAGTATAAAGGATGATCCGCTGCTGTTCCCGCTTGTCACGCTGATAATCATGGACGTGTTCCTGCAGAAGATGCGAATCAAGAAGAACCGCAAGGTGCTTGTCATCGAGGAAGCCTGGAAAGCCATTGCCAGTCCGCTGATGGCCGAGTACATCAAGTTCATGTACAAGACGGCCCGTAAGTTCTGGGCCAGCGTGGGCGTTGTGACACAGGAGATACAGGACATCATCGGCAGTGAAATCGTTAAAGAGGCCATCATCAACAACAGCGACGTGGTGATGCTGCTTGACCAAAGCAAGTTCAAGGAGCGTTTCGACACCATCAAGGCCATTCTCGGGCTCACCGATGTTGACTGCAAGAAGATATTCACGATCAACCGTCTGGACAACAAGGACGGCCGTTCGTTCTTCCGGGAGGTATTCATACGAAGGGGAACGACAAGCGGCGTGTATGGCGTGGAAGAGCCGCATGAATGCTACATGACCTACACGACCGAACGTGCTGAGAAGGAAGCCCTGAAACTCTACAAGAGGGAGCTCCGGTGCAGCCATCAGGAAGCCATCGAAGCCTATTGCCGGGACTGGGATGCCAGCGGCATCAGCAAGTCCCTGACATTCGCCCAGAAGGTCAACGAGGCCGGACGGGTACTGAACCTGAAAGCAAAACAATAAAATCAGATACAATGGGAAAATTTGATATAGACCGACCTATAGCGGAACTGTTCAGTGTTGAGCCTTACGCTCTCCGCATCCGCAACGTGTGCAACAGCCACGATATTGCCACCATCCGGGAACTGTGCCTGCACAGCAACTGGGACTTGCTTCATTTCCGCCATTTGGGGGAAAGGAGCATCGCGCACATGGAAGAAATGCTGGGCAATTTCGGATTGCGACTGGGCATGACCGAAGAGGATCTGGACGCATATATGAGATTTGAAACCGAGGATGACAAAGACGTCACTACCATCATGCGTTTCGAGGAATCGGAGGAGGTCAAGTGGGACCAGCGCCGGTATGAAGTAGCCAGAGACCTGTATGTCAGATACAGGGGTCTGTCCCCATACGAGGCTATGGAGGAAGCAGAGAAGCTGATACTGGCCCTGCAGGGAGTACCTGAGAAGAACAACCGCAGCAAGCGGAGAGGTAATATTTTCAACCGTTGAACAGAATGAACATGAAGCGACTGTCACTTGTCTTTGCAGTTCTGCTGCTTGCCTTCACGCAGCATGTCCACGCCCAGTATTACAGCGTGAACTATGACGCACGTACCGTGGCGGCAATGGCAGCCGCGTTCGGTACGGAGGTCGTGGCTGAAAGCTACTACCGTGAGCAGGTCGATGACATCCTGAAGCACTATACGGCGGCGGAGGTGGCGGCAGCCGGAATTTTCTCTTCCAAATTTCTGGAACACAAAGCACTCTCGGACCTCGGTATCTGGTGTAGCAGCACGGAAAACTACTATTACCGCCGTATCTACCACATGGTGGCCGACAAGATCATACCGAAAATCTGGGTGGTGGCAAAGCAGATGCTTCACTCCCCGCAGACAGCGATCCACTGGGGTAGCTACCTGATGAAGGTGTGCGATGAGACGAAGAGCCTGTGTATGCAGTTCGAAAGCGTTGTGACAAACAGTACACTTTCGTTCTCGGACATCGCTTTTCTGGAGATCAACAGCGAGGTCGTGCCTCTGCTGAAACTTTCGGAACTGGGCGGTATAGACTGGCAGCGGATGCTGGACGATTTTTCCCGGATTCCTGACCGCTTTACACGGGAGAACCTGCAAAGCGACCTTGACAATCTCTACAATCTGGGTGTCGGTCTGGCAACGGCCGGTGCGGGTAATCTCGGCGATGCCCTGCTGCCTGAAAGTATGTTCCATAACCTGCTTTCGGGCAAGGTCAGCGAGATTGCCAACCTGTACGACCATTACTCCGGCCTGTTCGAGGAAGCGGAACAAGGTATCGGGAACCTGCTGCTGGACAAGATCGGCGGTCCTGACAACGTGGCCGGCCTGTTCGAGTTCGGGGATTACGACCTTGCCGGCTGGATCAGTGACTATATAGACGACGAAGCCGGGACTTATTACACGCAGCGCTGGTACATCGCCAGACGTGACCAGGGCAGCGTGTCATTGTGTGACTATTACCCGCCCACGGACGACAACAGCATCCTGAACGGCGGTGAGTGGACCCGTTTCGAAACGAGCGACCCCGGTTTTTATCCCAATGCCTCGCAGCGGGAACAGGCTCTCTCCAACTCGGAACGATATGCCGGATGGTCGAGAAACCGTGTACAGCAGCTCAACAACCAGAATGACGGCAACACTTACAGCATCAACTACTGGCAGAACGCCTACATCATCAGCCGCGGCGGCAAGCAGACAAAGAAGGCTTACGCCTACGAGATACATGTCAAGAAAAGCTGGAACCATGAGGAAATCGTGTATGAAGAGATATTCGATTCCTACACTATGGATCTGGAGACCTTCAAGGCGCAGCTCAATGCCCGTCTGTCGGAATTCAACGAAAACGAGGACGGCTATGTCTATTACATAGCTTCCGACGCGTGGAACTACTATCAGGCAACGGATGCCGCCAAACTTAAAGGATGCGAGAGCGTGACCATCAGCGTCACCTGCTCGGACGGGGCTACTCTGGGCCAAGGTTCGACCCAGTACAAATGCAGGAAATGCGGCGGTTCACCCAATGCCCATACCAAGGATTGCTCCATGCAGACCTCCGTGACGGAAAATGAACTTGACTTTTCGGAATTGGATGAGCTGATACGGGAGGCAGACAACCAGGTAGCCATGCTTCAATCACAGATCAAGGCACTGGAGGATGAGAACAAGGAGCTGCTGAAGAAAATATCCGAGGCCAGTGTGGAGGATGCTGCCGTTTACAGGCAGCAGTACAACGCCAACCTGACGCGTATCGGAGAGTTGAAGGCAGAACTGGCCGAGTGGCAGAAGAAACAGAAGGAATACGCGGATGCGAAGCAGGAAGCGGCAAACGACAATGACGTGCCGACGGACGACTACTACCGTATCCCGGCCATCATGCAGGACTGCAAGACTGCCTACAGTCTGTCGTGGCAGGACGGCGGTTCGTGGAACGGATACACGTTCGTCCGCAAGGCGACCATGCCGAATATAGACGGCGAGATAACTTTCAAGGCAACCATCAGCATAGCACGCAAGCCGAAATACTTCCTCGGCATCAAGATTCACCGTGCCATTGTACAGATCAGCTGGGAACTGACCTCGCAATACACCGACACGTATGTGGCCGACGTGCTGACATTCGACCCGGACCTTCCGGAAGAAGAAAAAGAGCGGATCGTGAATGAACGTATCGCGGAAATCGCCCGGGAGCATCCGTCATGCAAGATCACGACGGAATATGCCCGTACCACCCCGATGGAAGATACCTCTACCGGAGAGGTGTACCACCTGCTGTGGTCAAGTGACCGTCTTGAAATCGCGCGTGAAGTGGATTCCCGGATTACGCAGATATACGCCGACCTGGTATCCCTGGAAAAGATGATGCATTACAAGCGCAGCATCATCGACGTGCTGAAGGATGTCCTTCCGGATCTGAATATGGACGAAGGGCGACGCCTCACTCTCGTGGAAGAATGCCATGACCGTTGGGTGGAAAACGCCCGTAGCCTGCGAAGCGGGAGAAAGGAGGAAAGACCATGAAACGGGCCTTGCTGATAACCATAGTGCTGCTTGCACTCCTGCCTGATGTCGTCAAAGCACAATGGACATTCGACGTGGTGTCCGTTGAAGCCTATATCAATGACCATAAGAAGCAGCGTAGCTTGTTGCTGGCCCGAAGTACCCTTGAGTACAGCAACCAGCTGCTGCACGAATACAGCCGCAAGGAGGTCGGCGAATACAAGGAACTGAATATCGACCTTGACCGGTACACCCGTGCCTTTGATGTCATTGATGTGATGTACCAGTCGTTACGCACGGTATTGAACGCAAAGAACACCTACAATACGGTAAGTGACCGGATAGCGGACTACAAGTCGATGCTGGAGGCATTTCACGAGAAGGTGCTGAAACGCGGACGCATCGAACCCTCCGACGCCCTGCTCATCACCATCAACGAGAAAGCCATACGGGATATAGCCCATGACGGGGAGCAACTCTACAAGTCGGTCAGCGACCTGGCGCTGTATGCCACGGGAGCGGCGGCCTGCTCCACTTCGGATCTGCTGATGGTGCTGGAGGCCGTGAACAGGTCTCTGGACGACATCGAACGGCATCTGAACCGGGCCTATATGGAGACCTGGCGATACATACAGGTAAGAATCGGCTACTGGAAGTCGAAGATATACCGTGAACATACCAAACAGGAGATAATTGAAGGAGCCTTCGGACGTTGGCGCAACTCCGGAAGGCTGGATTACTAACGATAAAAGGGAAAAAAGATGAACAGAAAACTCATGCTCATGACGGTTGCGATCATTGCAACAGCAACGGCACAGGCGCAGTATGTGACCTATAACCACGACTCGCCGAAGCAGAACCAGATTACGGTCATGGAAACCGGTGCGGGCTCCCTCACGCCGGAACTGTACTACTGGGCATTACACAACAAATACAAGAAATCGGCAGCGGCAAAGAACAAACTGGGGTTCCGCACGACAGCCGGCATCAACCTCTATAACCAGACGGACGAAGCCGAATCCATCGATTCGGCATTGGTGAGCCGCGCGAAAATAGAGGCCCTGAACGTGGCAGACCGACAGGCTGATATCGCCTGGCTTGCCGAAGGTGACAAGATCAACGGCCAGATGGAAAGGATGAAGCGTAACATCGACCGTATCCTTCCTGCCGGGGGCACCCCGGAGGACAGGGAACGCTGGACGGAATACTACCATGTTTTCCAGTGCGCCATTGATGCTACCAGGGATGCCTATATGCCCAATGCGCAGCGGAAGAAAGAGTATCTGCGAATCTACGAAGACGTGGTGCAGCAGAATGAGATTCTTGTCAGCTATCTCGCCAAACGGCAGAATGCCACCCTGACGAGCAACCTGCTGAACGCGACCTCGGACCGTACCTTGGACAAAGGCAGCGTCATCAGGGAAGCCATGAGCCGCTGGAACGAATCGCGTCTCGCGGTGCGTGGCTCACAGTCGGGCGGCAGTTCCGGAGGTGACGGTGAAGAGAGTGTAAACAGGTGAAACTAAAAAGACAGACGGCAAATGGCAGACGGAAATATACTCACTGATTTCGGTATCAATCTTCTTGAGGAGGAGATTGACGATGTGATTTTTCAAACGAACGAGTTCCTCACGGACGCGACGTTTACGGGTTCGCAGGGGCCGTTCTGGTGGTTAGCGCATTTCTGCACTTCCCTTTGTTTACAACTTTATGTAAATCAGCTACTTGCAAAATTTTGTTCCATGAGAAAAATCCCAGACGGGACAAAAACGGGACAAAACCACAGGAAAATAAAATCAAGAACGCTTCAAGCCCGACATCCCTTGTCATGGACTTCTCTTTTCTCTGCAAAGGTACGATTTTGTCCCGTGAAAAACAAGCAAAATCCTATAAATATGTTGTCAATCAACCATTTATATCACATGGGCATTTTCGGGAAGATACTGCAAGTGCCTCATGCACAGACTCGTGTTGCTTATTCCAAAGGTTTGTTAAAATCCGTTTTATGCCATTTGTACACTAAGGCATTTCCGCCGATGCATATTGTCTTGGACAAATGTACAACCTTTCTGCCATTATCCGAAATGCTGGATGTGTGTTCAATCAATTTATTAGTAAAAAATGCCACATGGCACAATGACCGGACAAAGCGACATATTTAGCGTTGTACAATGTAATAAAATCGCTGATTTTCAATATAATAAATGTTTATAAATCATATATTGAATTACGGATTTTACAAATCAAACCATATACATTTGCGGCCAAATTCGATTAACAAACCAATAATATACAACATCATTATGACTGAAAACAGAACATCAAAAATGAATCTCGAACAGGAGCGCAAGATTGCGGAGCTTCAGGAACGGGTGAACAGACTGGAAAACCTTTGCTATGCGGCCAAGGAAGTGTTGAACTTGGAGGAAGCGGCGAACTTTCTCGGTGTAGCCAAAAGTACCCTGTACAAGATGACGCACCTGAACCAGTTGCCGTACTTTAAGCCTGCCGGGAAACTCATCTTTTTTGAAAAACAGAAACTGATTGATTGGGTATATGGCGCAAAATCGAAGTCTGTTGACGAAATCAAGGAGGAAGCTGCCGCCAAAATTCAGGAAATGAACGAAAGACAATGACTTTTTTATTCACATCAAAAACAAATTGTAGTATGGAAGAGAACAAACACATGGAACAGGCTGGAGCAGCTTCGGCTGTTCCCACTGAAAAGAAGAGCGAGAACCGCAAACGCGAGGTAAGCGGCAAGGATGTACAGGCCATCCGCACATTCTTGGAGAGTGTGGGCATCTACGAAGCGGATGCACTGCGTGTGAGCATAGCCATCGCCGACGGCAAGGCTACGACAGACAGCATTTCAGCGGACGACCGTCTTGCGCTCAACCGCTATCTCAACAGCGGAACGGACAACGAGCGACTGACAGCAGACAACGCACAGGGACATCGATTGAACCGTGTGTTCAAGTTGTTGGAGCATGTGACGGAGTTTTGTGACAAGCGGCAGTTGGTGACGGTCAACAAGGCGTTGCTTTCCATTGCGGTGAACGCAACGGACATCAGCCGTGCCGTATCGAGCCTTGACAAACGGTCTGTACCCGGACAACCATTTTCGGGCACCACTAACGGCAACGGAACAAACAAGTGACCGTATGCAAAAGGTGGAAAGGTGTATGCTCCGTGGTAACGCAGTCTGTTTTTCTTCCCTTATTTCGGGACAGGACTTATTGACTGGCTGATGTGTGGCTTTTGGCAATACCTTTCCGCTTATGTACACTTGGCAATGTGAAGCCGTGTAGAGTACAACAAAAAGCAAGTCGGTGTTTCCATGCCGATACCTGCACGGCTTCATTCCATTCAAACAAAAGTAATATCACATTTATAAAGTCAAAGATTTTATGGACAAGGAAACATACAGTTTCATGTGCCCGTCAGGGATTGCTTCGTTCTCGTTCAGATTTTCCGACCGTGCAATGCAATGGCTGTGCGGAACAACGACCGATGACAACGGCAGGGAAACAGGCAACTTCACATTGTTTGGCGACCTGTTGGCAAGGATGGCATTGACGGACGGTGCAGCCAAAGGCTTCCACAGGCCGCTCATGCTTTCCGCAGGTCAGGCGCAGTATTCCGAGGAACAGCTTTCTTCGCAATGGAACATGGGCAGGAAGCGCATACGCAACCTGCTTGCCACGCTTACGGAGATGGGGCTTATCGACACTTGCCGTTCAAGAGTTGCATCCGTGATGACCTTTCCGTGCCTAATCGGGTGGAAAACAGCGGACAGCGGTATTACATCAAACCCTTTTATCCACGAACAGAGGGAAGAATAAGAGCCGTCAGAAGTCGAGCCGACAACGGTATGTGCAAAAACACGCTTACCGTTGGTCCATTATCCGGCACTCCACTGGCACCAGTCTGTTTTTGCTGTGGCAAACGGACGGGTTGAATGGCATGGAGCGGTAGCGTTCAGTTGCGAGGTATGCCGGGGTATTACATCCTTCGGACAGTAACACCCCGACGCCCTCGCAACAGTCCGGCAGACTGTTGTCCTTGCCGCTCGCAGGCTCGCACCATCCCTCTTTTAGAAACCGTTTCACGACCATTTTATTCTATTGGTATATGACACAAGAAAAAGATACTTCCAATCAGGAACATGGGCAAAAGAAGCCTGTTATAAGGCGTGACAAGGTGGTTGTCACCAAGGTCACGGAACAGGAGCTTTCACAAATCAAAGACACCGCCGACCTGTGCGGCATGACACGCAGCGATTTCATACGTGCAAGAGCACTCGGCTACAAGCCACGGCAAAGGCTTTCCAACAGGGAACTGGACGGTTTGCGGCAGCTTGCGGCTTGCCGCACGGACATGGTGAATTTCGCCAACGCCCTGCACGGATTGAGCGACAACGAAAAGGTAAAGCTATTCCGTCATCAGCCGACCATGCTTGAATGGTACGAGAAAGTGGCTCATGTCACGAACCATGTCGCCGACTTCTTGCAGTCCGCGCAGACAGCGAACAGCTATCCGGCAGGAACAACGAATCAAAAAACAAAGGAGGACGGCGCATGATAGCCAACGCAAAGGCGGTAGCCCACGGCATAAGGGCGATGCTCTATGTGTCGGGCGAATCGAGGAACAAGAAACATCCCGAAAAGATAACACGCATCTGCGACAACTTCATGCCGCAAGGCATGGATGCGACAGGCATTTTTACGGAAATGAAGTTTGCCACCATGAACCACCCCAACATCAAGAACAATGTCATCCGCATGGAGATTAGTCCGGCGATGGAATACACCGAAAATTTCACGGTGGACGACTGGCGGCAACTGTGGAATGACTTTACTGCTGCTTTCGATAGCCAAGAGATACGTGACAAGGACGGCAATGTCGTTTCTTCACGCACCAACATATCGGGGAGCAAGTCCTCCGTATGGTTGCACGAGGAATCCAAGAGCGGCATACCGCACCTCCATGCCATTGTCTGCCGTGTGGACGAAGACGGGAACATCAACAACGACCATGCCATCCATCTCCGCGCACAACGGGCGGCTGAAAAGGTCGCAAGGCAAAGGGGGTGGACTACCGCCATTCGCATACACGAGACGAACATTCCCCAAGTCAGTGCCGACTGCATGGAAGCATTACACGAACTTGACAGATGGTCATGGGACGGCTATAAAGAACGGCTTGCCGCCAAAGGTTACGAACTGCATATGCGCAAGGATAAGAAAGATGTGATACGCGGCTATGTGCTTTGCAAGGTCAACACAAGGTTCAAGGCTTCGGAACTTGGTAAGGGGCGCAATCTGACGGCATCACGCATCAGGCAGACATGGGAGAAGCTGCATCCCGAACAAGACAGAAAGAAAGCCAAACAAGCAAGCCCGACACCCAAGCCGACCGCCACACCGACCCCGAAACCTACCGTACCCAATGCTGCAAAGCAAAAGCAACAACCCGTTATACGGCAGAGCAGCCCGGTTTACGAGGACTACACGGAGTATAAATCAAACCGCCTGCCCACGGAATTTGAGCATGACGGCAAGGCCTACAAACGCTATCTGCCCGACGAGGTGCTTGACTTCTTCAATGACGAGTTCGACTACCAAGAACTTGCCAACTGGCAGGACTTGCAGAACTTGGCGATGGCCTATTTTACACTGCTCGCTTCTCCTTACGGGGAGGTTTCAAGTGGCGGTGGAGGTGGCTCACAGTCCGACCTCAAATGGGGGCGTGACCCGAAGGAAGACGAGATTAAATTTGCCCGCCGTTGTGCGCGTGAGGCTTCGCATAGGCTCGGCATACAGAAGAAATCAGGAATGAAACGTAAATGACAAACTCAATAAACAACAACGTATATGAAACAACCCGATACTGCCGCCCTGCGTGAGCGGCTTGCCAATTATACGCCCGAAGAGGAACTGAAACAGGACACGCAGGAACTTGACGGACTTCTTCAAGAAGTCAACTGCCAAATGGTTGAACTTCACAATCTGCTGAAAGAAATCCAAGCCCTAAAAGAAGAACTGCACGGCATACACGGCAGCATGAAACATACCGTTCAAAGGGAGCGGATGGCTTTCAATGCCCTGCTTGCGGCCAAGGACAGTGCCGACAACATTGTGAATGGTATCAGCAACGCCATTGTCACGGCAGAAAAGAATACCGTCATCCATGCTAAGGTTGATGACAGTGAACTGGCAAAAGTAAACCAATGTTCAGCCAATCACATCAAAGCAGAGAAGAAACTTTTGGAGGAATATAGTAAAGAGTTAGCCAAACACCTTCAAAAGAATGAAGGCATTTGGCTGTCGAGCGGATGGCTAAGGTTCACGATAGTAACACTGGCCATTTGTTGCATTGCCGTAATCCTATGGGCATTATGCAAATAAAATACGCTCTTACTTTCCCAAAGATTTGAACATTCTGCTGATGCAGCGCTTCTTTTGTTCCATATTAGGATGAACGTAAAGGTCAAGAGTGGTTGAAATGTTGGAGTGACCTAACAGCACACTTACTGTTTTGTAATCACACCCGGCCTCAATACAGCGAGTAGCAAAACTATGACGCAGCCCGTGATATTTCAATTTGGGAATGTTGAGTCTTGCCATCAGCCCATTGTAATAATTGCGGTATGTGCGTGGTTCAGTAGGATGTTCGTCATTGGTCAGCACATAGAAATCATCATTGACAACCTTTTTCAAGGGCTTAATCATGGCAAGCAACTCTTTGCTCATAGGTATTTCACGGCAGGAGTTCTTGGTTTTAGGTGTATTGATGACGACCTCCGTATGTTTTCTGCCCTAATTGTATGCGCTTATTCTGTGCTTAATGCTGTGTTTTTACTGCGCGTGCGTCTCATGCTCATGGTGGCA
>DWZE01000025.1 GCA_019118325.1 Candidatus Bacteroides intestinavium | reverse complement strand
GAACAATTCGGACAATTGTTGCCTGTTGAGCCACACCGTCTCCTCTTCCAGTCGCACCTCCAGCTTCACTTCGCTGTCCGGCTGATAAAGTATGATTTCTCCTTGATTCTCCATCTTGCATTGCGTTTAGGGGCCCGCTTCCTGCAAAAATACAAAAAAATCCACCCGCAAAGTCCGCGGAAAATCTCTACCTTTGCGACAATCAAACTCAGAAAAGACCATGCTGAAACCCAACAACCAAGACCGCCGCTGGCAGATTCTGGACAGCGAATACCTCATCCGCCGCCCTTGGCTGACTGCCCGCAAGGACCGCGTGCGCCTGCCCAACGGCGTGGAGAACAACGAGTACTACGTATTGGAATACCCCGACTGGGTGAACGTCGTCGCCCTGACCCGCGACGGCCGTTTCCTGATGGAACGCCAGTACCGCCACGGCCTGCAACTGACCAGCTACGAAATCTGTGCGGGCGTTTGCGAAGCCGGAGAAACGCCCTTGCAGTCCGCCCAACGCGAACTTTATGAGGAAACCGGCTACGGAGGGGGCACGTGGACGCCGTGGATGGACATCTCCGCCAACACCAGCAACATGACCAACCTGACCCACTGCTTCCTCGCCACGGACGTGGGGCCCGTCTCCACCCAACACCTGGAAGCCACGGAGGACATCACCATCGAACTGCTGACCGTGGACGAGGTGCGCACGCTGCTGACGACCAACCAAATCAAACAATCGCTCATGGCCGCCCCGCTGTGGAAATACTTCGCGGTGAACCGGCTGCTGTAAGCCCGCCCATAAGCAAACGGCGCAAACCCGCTGGAGAGAGTTCCACGGATTTGCGCCGTTCCTTATACGAGCCAAAGCCTCCGACCGCATCACTCGCGGCGACCCATGAATATCATGATATAATAAATCAATGTAGCCAACGAACCAAGGGCAGCCACCACATACGTGTAAGCAGCCGAACGCAAGGCATCTTCGGCCTTGTCGTGATTATACGAATTGGTGATGCCGGACGAACTGAGCCACACCAAGGCACGCTTGCTAGCATTAATCTCCACCGGCAGGGTCACGAAGCTGAACAGCGTGGTCAGGGCAAAGAGGATGATACCGGCCAGAAGAATCTGAGGGAAAGAGTTAATCAGCAGGATACCCGCCAAGATGACCCAAGTCACCCACTGCGAGGCAAACGAAACCACCGGCACCAAAGCACTGCGCATCTGCAGGGGACCGTAGGCACAGGCATGCTGCACGGCGTGTCCGCATTCATGGGCAGCCACGGCGGCAGCCATCACGCTGTTGCTGTTATAAACGCTTTCGCTCAGGTTCACAGTCTTGTTGGCGGGATTGTAGTGGTCGGTCAGATGACCGGGTGTGCACGTCACCTGCACATCGTAGATGCCATTGTCATACAGCATCTTCTGCGCCACCTCACGGCCGGTCATGCCATTGTTGGTGGGGATTTTGGAGTATTTCTTAAACTTGTTTTGCAGATTCAACTGCACCAGCCAGCTGACCACAGCCACGCCGATAAAGATAATCCATTGTATTCCTATCATTCTCTATTCTTGTTTAGGGGTTAATATGCAGAACTATAAACAAATTGCTTGCCAAAAATAAGGGGAAACGGCGAAGCCAGCCTCCGTTTCCCCTATCTTTTAGGAAGAATTAGCTAAAAATCAATTCAATTCCAGTTCTATAACGGTATCAATGTCTGTCGGCACCTCGTTGAGCAACAAGGTATAACCGGCCTGGTTCTTCTGGAACTTCACAGGTTTGCCGTCCACGAAGTAGGAAGCCTTCTTCACCTTCTTATCCACGAGCGGGAGGAACAACGCCTTGTCCTGCAGGTTGAGGACATGGACATAGAGCTTGTTGCCTTTCTGGGTAGTGCCACCCCAAGGATGCGGGCCGACACAACCGCCGCGCGTGCCATAGATGGTCTCGCCATACACCTTCATCCACTCTCCCATCTCGGCTAGACGCTGCACGGCCACTTCGGGCAGTTCGCCATCGGGTTGCGGGCCGATGTTCATCAGCAGATTGGCATCCTTCACGGCAGCACCTACGAGGTACTGAATCAGTTCCTTGGTGGACTTATAATTCTGATCCGTAATCTTGTAGCCCCACATGCCGTTCATGGTCTGGCAGGTCTCCAGCGGCAAGGAACTGATATCCTGCCCGGACAAACCGGCTGTATTCTCGCCCGGCAGGTCGCGCTCGAAGATTTGAATGTCCTCGCCTTCAAAGGGAGTGCTGTGGTGGTTGTTTGCTACCAGGCAGGAAGGTTGCAGCTTGTGAATCAAGGCATACTGTTCCTCCAGTTCCCAGTCGAAATCCGGATTCTGGTCCTGGTCCCACACACCGTCAAACCAAATGGCACCGATGGGGCCGTAGTTGGTCAACAACTCGGTCAGCTGATTGTTCATAAAGGTGTAGTAGCTGTCCCAGTCACCTTCAGGATTGGGACGGCCCGTTCCTCGGCCCGTACGTCCCCACACGGCATCCTCACGATACCAGTCGATGTGCGAGTAATACAGGTGCAGCCCGATACCCTGCTTGCGACATTCCTCGGCCAGTTCCTTCAGTACATCGCGCTTGAAAGGCGTGGCGTCCACGATGTTGTAGTCCGAATACTTCGTGTCGAACATGGAGAAACCTTCGTGATGGCGGGTCGTGAAGGTGATGTACTTGGCCCCCGAAGCCTTGATGGCGGCCACCCATTTGGCTGCATCGAACTTGGAGGGATAGAATCCGCCTGCCAATTTGGCGTATTCCTTATAATTAAGGTCATTGTTGGTCATCGTCCATTCGCCGGTAGCCAACATGGCATACAAGCCCCAGTGCAGGAAGATACCGAACTTCTTGTCACGGAATTCCTGACGGGCCTTCAGGTTCTCTTCAGTGGGTTGATAACTCTGTGCCTTGAGCGGAAGCGCCAGGCAACACATCAACAAAAGGGATAATGCTTTCGTTCTCATTTTCAGAAAAGGATTAAAGTTAAACAAGGGTTATATATAAACGAAAAGTCCCCTCTCCCGCACCCCACAAGATGCGGAAGAGAGGACCTCGCTATGTCATTCGCCTTCGGTGTAACGCTCGATGGTCTGCTCGCGGTCCGGGCCGATGGAAACGAACTTGATGGGCACACCCAACTGGTCCTCCAGGAAGGAAATGTAGGCATTGAATTCTTCGGGGAATTCGTCCTCGCTCTGCATCTTCGTCATGTCTGTCTTCCAGCCCGGCAGTTCCACATAAACCGGCTCCACACCCTCGCTGATGTCGAAGGGGAAATTCTCCGTCTCCTCGCCATTCACCTTATAGGCCACACAAGCCTTGATGGTGTCGAAGGAATCGAGCACGTCGCTCTTCATCATGATGAGCTTGGTGACGCCGTCCACCATCACGGCATACTTCAGGGCCACCAGGTCAATCCAACCGCAACGACGCTTACGGCCTGTCACGGCACCGAATTCGTGTCCGAGCGCACAAATCTTCTCACCCGTTTCGTCAAACAACTCCGTGGGGAACGGCCCGGCACCGACGCGGGTACAATAGGCCTTGAAGATGCCATACACCTCGCCAATCTTGTTGGGAGCCACGCCCAAGCCCGTGCAGGCACCGGCGCAAATGGTGTTGGAAGAGGTGACAAAGGGATAGGAACCGAAATCCACGTCAAGCATCGTGCCCTGCGCACCTTCGCAGAGGACGGACTTGCCTTCGTCCAACAGGCGGTTCACCTCATGCTCGCTGTCCACCAGGTGGAACTGCTTCAGGTATTCAATGCCTTCCAGCCAGGCCTGTTCCATTCCCTCCAAGTCATACGGGCCATAGTTCAGGCTCTTCAATATTTGGACGTGACGGGCTTTAGCAGCCTCATACTTGGCCTCAAAGTTGTGCAGAATGTCACCCACGCGCAGGCCGTTACGGCTCACCTTGTCGGTATACGTAGGGCCAATGCCCTTGCCCGTGGTGCCCACCTTGGCATCACCCTTGGCCATCTCATAGGCCGCATCCAGCAGGCGGTGCGTCGGCAGGATGAGGTGCGCCTTCTTCGAGATGTGCAGGCGTTCCTTCAGCGGATGTCCGGATGCTTCCAACGCCTCGGCCTCAGCCTTGAAGAGGGCGGGATCCAGCACCACGCCGTTACCTATTATATTAATCTTGTCGCCCTGGAATATGCCCGAGGGAATGGAGCGAAGCACATACTTCTGTCCGGCAAACTCAAGCGTATGTCCGGCATTGGGACCGCCCTGGAAGCGGGCCACCACGTCATATCTGGGGGTCAGCACATCGACAACCTTGCCTTTGCCTTCGTCGCCCCACTGCAATCCTAAGAGTACATCTACTTTCATTTCTCTTTCTTATGTTGAGGTTGATTACTATTTTTCTTTTTCCGGTTGGCACGCTCGCACTTGCTGCACAGTCCGTATAGGTAGAGCGAATAGTGTGACAGGGTGAAGCGGCTCAGCTTCGTGTTGGCAATGGCCTGTTGCAACTGTTCGTTCTGGAATTCCACCACCTTGCCACACTGCGTGCAAATCTGATGATGATGCGTGTCGCGGTTGTAGCACTTCTCATATTGCGAGGAGTTGCCAAACTGGTGCTTGATGACCAGCCGCGCATTGATGAGCAGGATGATGGTGTTGTAGAGAGTGGCCCGGCTGACGCGGAAATTCTCCTGGTCGGCCATGAGCGAATAGAGCGTGTCGATGTCAAAATGCCCGTCGATGGAGTAGATGGTGTCGAGTATGGCATAGCGTTCGGGCGTCTTGCGATGTCCGTTAGCAGTGAGATATTCGGTGAATATCTGCCGTACCGTTTCCTTCACATTTTTGTCTTCCATATTACAAGCATTTTACAGCCAACAAAGTTAGTTCTTTTTCCGGGAACGCAAGCGCGAAACGCGCTTTTTTTAAAAGGAGTTAAGAAGTTACTCCACCTCTGCCTTCACCAATTCATAAAGCAATTGCTCGTCCGGCGAGGCCGAATCCTTCATCGTCTCCACGCGACGGCACATCCGGAAGGCGTTTGCCTCGCTGAACTGCATGAAGCGGCGGATGGCGGCACCGGCGGCATTGCGCACGTGATAGGAGCCGGAAAGGAAGGCTGCCACGGCCTGGTCCAGCAGTTCATTCTCCGCCCGGCCGTCCATGTCCCCCTTCCGCATCAGCAGGCGGGCGATGGTGAGGAAGCCGCATACCTGGAAGTACTCGCGCTCATCGGCTATCCATTGCAGGGATTTGGCCGGGGCGTAAGGCAGGTACTGGAAGAGGTTCATGCTGGTCAGCTCGGCTATCTCGATGTTGCGGATGCTCTCCACCCAGATATCTGCAATCTCCGGCAGAAAGGTATCCACGGGCTGTAACATGGCGGCCAGAATCTTGCATTCGCGGATGTCCTCCTTCCACAGGGACTGGGCCAGCTCGTGGTTCTTCTCGTAACGGGCGGCAATCTGCTTGATGCGGGGCAACTCGACGCCGAAATTCAGTTTGTAGACCAGCCCTTTCTCGCGCATGCTCTGCGAGACGGCCCCGTTCATGGCCAGACGGAACTGGGTCTTGATGTCTTTCAGTTGTTCGTGTAAGTCCATATTTCAATAGATGGAATGGAGTTCATTACAAGCATTTGTCCGGAGATATCCCCGAGCGTGCACGACGATATCGGCGAGCACGGGCGACGATATCGCCGGACGTGCCCGGAGATATCCCCGGACAAACGCCTCGATTATCTGTACAGGAGCTCAATTACGCACGGGCAGGGTGGCATAGTCGCGGCTGTAGCGCAACATCTGCTCGGCATAGCCCTCATCGTAGCTGACCGTTACATCGGTAATGTTACCCTCGGCATCCTTCACAGCCTCGTACTTGGGATTGACGAAACCTTTATAGGGAGCCAGGTTCAGTTTCTTGTAACGCGCCAGCACCTCCCGATGCAGTTCAGGGTCTACCTTGACGGCGTAGGTTTCTACCAGGTCACGGGCGGCGGCCAGGTCGCTGGTGGACTTCACACGCTGGATTTCGGCCAACAGTCTGCCGAAGAGGGCACGCAGTTTGCCATAGTCATTAATCTGCACATAGGTCTTCCCGTCGCGTTTCACCAGTTCTACCACATGGTCGGCCGCACCTTTCTCATACACCCAACGTGCAATAAGTTGTCGGTTGCGCATGTGGGCTTCTTCAATCTGGTTGCCCGGCTCGATGCGCACCAACTGGGTCATCAGACCGTTCATCAGGTAAGTATAGTATTGGGCGTGATAGGCCGTAGTGTCAGGCAGAAGGCCCAGTTCCACCAGTTTCGGGTCGGCCACGTAATAGAGGCCGAAGAGGTCGGCGCGGGCTTCCTCGATGGTGGAGCCGTAAGCTTTCAGGCCGTCAGGGTCGGCACCGGGAGCCATCTTGCCCGAGCCATGTCCCAGACACTCGTGCAGGTCGGTGTGCAGGTTATCGGTCAGGTCGGCATAGCGGTCTATCAGCTGCAACTCCTCCGGACTGATAACGAATTCCTCGTTGAAGCCGTTGCCATGCGCCGCCTTGGCATAGGCATCAGTGATGTTGCCGATGGTGACGGACTTCGAGCCATAGCGGCTACGGATCCAGTTGGCATTGGGCAGGTTGATGCCGATGGCCGTGGCGGGATAGAGGTCACCGGCCAGGATGGCAGCGGTGATGACCTTGGCGGAGACGCCCTTCACCTGTTCTTTCTTGAACTGCTTGTCCACGGGCGAATGGTCCTCAAACCACTGGGCGTTACTGCTGATGAGCTCCGTGCGGCGCGTGGCTTCCAGGTCCTTGAAGTTGACCAATGATTCCCAGCTGGCTTTCAGCCCCAACGGGTCTCCGTAGGTTTCAGTGAAACCGTTGACGAAATCCACGCGTGAATTGAGGTCTTTCACCCAAAGGATGGCATAGTCATCAAACGCCTTCAGGTCGCCCGTCTCGTAGAACTCCACGAGCTTGGCGATGACGGCCCGCTGTTCCGGCGTTTCGGCCACGCCCTCGGCCTGCTTCAGCCAGTAGACAATTTTCTCGATGGCCGGGCCGTAAAGGCCGCCCACCTTCCAGACTTTCTCCACCAGACGGCCGTCGGCCTCCTTCACCAGACGGCTGTTCAGGCCATAGGAGACGGGGGTCTCATCCTGCGGGTCCTTCATCGCAGCATAGAAAGCTTCGGCCTCGTCCTGCGTCACGCCGTCGTAGTAATTGCAGGCCGATGTCAGTATCAGGTCCTCGCCATCGGCCTGGTTGACGCGCTTGGGCATCACCGCAGGATCGAAGATGACGGGAAAGACTTCATCACACAGCTGGTCCACGGTCTGTCCTTCGGCCAAGGGCAAGGTGGCAGCGTCCACGCTCTGCAAGGCCTGGCGGAAGAACTCGGGACTGAAGCCAGGGACGAACTTCTCGCTGCCATAGTGGTGATGAATGCCGTTGGAGAACCACACGCGCTTCAGATAGACTTCCATCGCCCGGAAGTCGGCGGAGGTCTTGTCGCCCGTATAGCCAGTGTAGACGGCCTCGAGCATCCGTCGGATGACGAGGTTATAGCGTCCGTTCTGGTCGAAGAGGATGTCACGTCCCTGCAAGGCGGCTTCGGTGAGGTAATACACTAATTTCTTCTGGTCGAGGCTCAACGTCTCGAACCCGGGTACGCGATAGCGTAGGATCTGTAGATCTGCAAATTGTTCCACGGTGTAACTGAATTTTTCGGTTTCGGCCGGCGCGGTTTTGGAGGCACCGCCGCAAGCGCCCAGCAACGTGGCAGCAAGCGCGACCGAAAGCAGTTGTTTCTTCATAATGACAGAATAGGAAAAGGGGTGAAAAAGGATGGCGGTTCTAAAAAATGAAAAGGAGTATTCCGGGAAGCCATGCCCCTCGGAATATTCCCTTTCCCTTATGTGCTCACTTGGACAAGCTTACTTTCTTTTTTCCAAATGCCGCTTGCGATAGCCGTTGGGAGTCTCGCCTACATTTTTATAGAACGCAGCGTAGAAAGACTGACGGTTGGCAAAGCCGACCATCGTGCTGATTTCCTCCACGTTCTTGTCCGCATAACGTTTGTCTGTCAGCAGATGCATTGCCTCCTTCACGCGGTATTCGTTCAGCAGGCACGAATAGTTCATGCCGAAACGCGAGTTGACTACCGCCGAGAGATAGCGGGTATTGGTCTGCAACTCCTTGGCCAGATCCTTCGCGGAATAGTCGGGGTCGCGGTACTTCTTCTGCACGACAATGATGTTCAGAATCTTGTCGTACAACTCATCTGCCAGTTCGGGACGTATCAACGAGCGATAGGCAGCGTCCTTTTGTTTCTTCTCACGCAGGTTATACGGGCGTTTCTTGGGCTCCTGTTCCTGTGTCTTGTTTTCTAAATCACTCATTCAAATTACTGGTTAGGGTTGTTTTTTAATCAAAGCCTTAGCCTTCTCTATTACTAAGACTTTACAAAAGTCTGACATTTTTCTTAATTATGCAACTTTTATAGGCTTTATTTTTTGCGGGATGCAGCGGGGAAGCCCGCCACGGTGCCCACAGGCAGAAATGAAAAGAAACTTTAACAATTGGCGTTGCACGATGAGGACAACCCGTCACCTGCACCGTGCCAGCAAATCCGCCGCCTCTTCTGCCGGGAGCCCCAGCTCGACAGCCTTCTCGAAATCGGCCCGGGCCTCCTTTTTCTCTCCGCGGGAAAGGCGGATCTGCCCGCGCACCAGATAGGCCTCGTAGCGCAAGGGATCCAGACGGATGGCCTCCTCCAGGTCCATCAAGGCCATCGGAAGATTGCCCAGTTCCTGCTGTACGCCGGCACGGGCCACATAGACGACGGCGTGCGCCGGGGCAGTCTGCAGGGAGGTGCCTTCGCTTTTTTCTTCCACCATCCCGTCGAGGATGGCCAGGGCCTCCTTCAGTTTACCTTCCTTCTGGCAGAGCATGGCCAGACCCAGACGGCCGTTGTAGTCCTGGGGCTGGAGGCGAAGCAGGTGGTCGTAGTCGGCGCGGGCGGACTTGTAGTCTTGCAATTCCACATAGGCATAGGCACGCATCCGCAGGGCCTCGGTGTTGTCCGGCTGGATGTCCAGCACGAGGGAATAGTCCACGCGTGCCTTGTCCGCCTCGCCCAGCTGCAGGTAGAGGGCGGCCCTGTCCAGGAGAATGGGGACGTTGCGCGGGGTCATGTTCAACGCATAGGTATAGGACTCCAAGGCCTCGCGGAGTTGTCCGCGGAGGCGCTGCAAGGTGCCGAGGTTGGCAAAGAGGAGCGCATTGCGCCCGTTGGCGGGGTCCAGGCGGAGGGCGGCGCGGATGGCCTGTTCGGCAGCGTCGAGGCTGTCGCGCTCGATGGCCGTGGCCGCACGTTCGCACAGTTGTTCGTAGGTCTGCGAAGCAGCGGGAAGCGCCCACCCTACGAGCAGGCAAAGGAAAAGGAATGGTCGTTTCATCGGGATATGTCAGTCTAACGGATAAGTGTCGAAAGCGAAAAGCTCGGTGGAGAGATAGCGTTCGCCGGTGTCGGGCAGCAGGACGACGACGAGACGGCCCGCCATCTCCGGACGGAGGGCGACCGCACGCGCCGCATAGAGAGCCGCTCCGGACGAGATGCCACAGAGGAGCCCGTCCGTCGTAGCCAGCAGGCGGGCGGCACGGATGGCCTCGTCGTCGGGCACGGGCAGCACTTCGTCCACCAGCGAAGCATCGTAGTTGGCGGGAATGAAGTTCGCCCCGATGCCCTGGATGCGGTGGGGGCCTGCCTGCCCGCCGGCGAGGACGGGCGACGAGGCGGGTTCGGCGGCGACGATGCGCACGGCAGGATTCAGTGCCTTCAGGCAGCGGGCCACGCCGGTAAGCGTTCCTCCCGTGCCGACGCCGGCGACGAATACGCCGACCTGACCGTCGGTGTCCTGCCAGATTTCCGGTCCGGTGGTCAGTTCGTGAACGCGGGGATTGGCGGGGTTGTCGAACTGTCCGGGGATGAACGAGCCGGGGATGGCGCGATACAGTTCACCGGCCCGGGCAATGGAGGCGGCCATGCCCCCGGCGCCGGGCGTCAGAACTATCTCCGCACCCAGGGCACGGAGCAGGTTGCGACGCTCAAGGCTCATGGTCTCGGGCATGGTCAGTATCAGGTGATAACCGCGGATGGCGGCCACCAGGGCAAGGCCTATGCCGGTGTTGCCGCTCGTAGGCTCGATGATGGTCGCCCCGGGACGGAGCAGGCCGCGGCGTTCGGCGTCATCGATGAGGGCGAGAGCGGTGCGGGCCTTCACACTGCCGCCGGGATTGAAGGCCTCGACCTTGGCCACGAGGGGGCGCGGGAGGCCGTAGCGACGGCTGTATCCGCCCAGTTCCACCAAGGGGGTATGGCCGACGAGAGCGGTGAGGTTCTGTGCAATGTTCATAGGAAAGAAAATGATTGTTGGCACGCTGATGACACAGATGAGGCAGATTTTCGCAGATTCTTATCTACAAAAAAATCTGTGGTCATCTGTCTCATCTGTGTCATCTGCGTGCCATAAAGTGAATGATTCAGCGCTTGATGTAGTCCACGAGCCAGCGGCCTACCTCGCGGGTGCCGTAGTGCGCGCCGCCGGGCACCTGTATTTCCGGCGTGCGGACACAGGCATCGAGCGAGGCATCGACGGCGCGGCGGACAAGTGCGCCCTCCTCCTTCAGGTCGAAATGTTCCAGGAGCATGGCCACGGACAGCACTTGTGCCAGCGGGTTGGCGATGTTCTGCCCCTTGGCTTGCGGCCAGGAGCCGTGGATGGGCTCGAAGACAGGCGTGCTGTCGCCGGTGGAGGCGGAGGGCAGGAGGCCCATCGAGCCGCTGATGACCGAGCCTTCGTCCGTCAGGATGTCGCCGAAGGTGTTCTCCGTGACGATGACGTCGAAGAAGCCGGGCTGCTGGATCATCTTCATGGCGGCGTTATCCACGAACATATAGTCGGTGGTCACGTCGGGCCACTGCGGCGCCATCTCCTGCGCAATCTGACGCCAGAGGCGGGAGGAGGCGAGGACGTTGGCCTTGTCCACCACCGTCAGGTGCTTGCGCCGGCGGCGGGCATACTCGAAGGCCACGCGCAGGATGCGCTCAATCTCCGGCCGGGTGTAGTAGTTGGTGTCCCAGGCCTTGTCGTTGTCCTGATATTTCTCGCCGAAGTACATGCC
Organism: Candidatus Bacteroides intestinavium; assembly: GCA_019118325.1. Classification (GTDB taxonomy): domain Bacteria; phylum Bacteroidota; class Bacteroidia; order Bacteroidales; family Bacteroidaceae; genus Bacteroides; species Bacteroides intestinavium. Next base: position 5,024 of record DWZE01000025.1, on the reverse strand, counting down.
TCCGGTCAGTTCGCGGATGCACAGGAAGTCGGCGCCCTCCACGAGGTCCGCACGCAGAGGGCTGAGGTGGAGCAGGCAGCGGAATGTCTGCACGGGGCGGATATTGGCATAGAGGCCGAGGCGTTTCCTCATGGCCAGCAGGCCCTGTTCGGGGCGCACCTTGGCGGTGGGGTCGTTGTCATACTTGGGGTCGCCCACGGCGGAGAAGAGGACGGCATCGGAGTCCTTGCAAATCTGATAGGTCTCTTCCGGGAAGGGGTCGCCCACCTTGTCGATGGCATCCGCACCACAGAGGGCGTATTCATAACGGACTTTGTGTCCGAACTTCTCGCAGACAGCGGTGAGTACATCCACGCCTACGGCGGAAATCTCGGGGCCGATTCCGTCACCGGCCAATACGGCAATTTTCAGTTCCATAGCTATTGTTTTTTGATAGTTGATAATCTTGTTTTCAAAATCCCCGCGGGTGGTTCCGGCCATCCCCGCGGGTAGTTCCGGCTATCCCCGCGGGTAGTTCCGGCTATCCCCGCGGGTAGTTCCGGCCATCCCCGCGGGTAGTTCCGGCTATCCCCGCGGGTAGTTCCGGCCACCCCCTCGGGTAGTTCCGGCCACCCCCTCGGTTTTTTATCGGAGCCTGCCCGTCTTTCTCCGGAAGCATCGCCGTCTTTTTCCAAAAACACGGCGATGTTTCCCCGGAAAGACGGCGATGTTTTTCCGGAAAGACGGTCAGGCCTTGTCGAAGTCCGGCTCGATGAGGTTCAGCATCTTCATCGTGGCCTTGATGGCGGCCTCCGTCTGGTCGGCATCGAGCCCGCGGGTGCGGAAGACGCGGCCGTCAAACTGCCACGTGATGACGGTCTGCACGAAGGCATCGGTGCGCCCTCCGGGGGGGATGCTGACGGCATAGTTGGTCAGCATCGGGAAGCGGCGGCCCAGCGTGCCCTTGTAGACCTTGCGTAGGGCGCGGACAAAGGCGTCGTACTGTCCGTCGCCGCTGCTGCTCTCCTCGTAGGGGGTGCCGTTGATTTCCACGCGGAGCGTGGCCATGGGCTTGAGCCCGTGGGCCAGGTTGACGATGTAGCTCAGGAGGCGCACGCGGTCGCCCTGCACGTCGTGCTTCAGCACGTCGCTGACGATGTAGGGCAGGTCTTCCTGCGTCACCAGCTCCTTCTTGTCGCCCAGCTCGATGATGCGCTCGGTGACTTTCCGCATCGACTCCTCGTCCAGCTCGAGGCCCAGGTCCTGGAGGTTCTTGCGGATGTTGGCCTTGCCCGAGTTCTTGCCCAGCGCATACTCGCGGCGGCGCCCGAAGCGTTCGGGCAGGAGGTCGTTGCAGTAGAGGTTGCGTTTGTTGTCGCCATCGGCATGCACGCCCGCCACTTGAGTGAAGACGTTCTCACCCACTATGGGTTTATTGGGCGGAATGACCACACCGCTGTACGACTCGACCACGCGGCTGACGTCGTAGAGCCGGCTCTCGTCGATGCGCGTCACGGCCTCGAAGTGGTCCTTCAGGATGGCTTGCACGGAAGCCAACGGGGCATTGCCCGCCCGCTCGCCCAGCCCGTTGATGGTGGTATGCAGCCCGCGGCACCCGCTCAGGACGGCGGCCAGGACGTTGGAGACGGCCAGGTCGTAGTCGTTGTGCGCGTGGAAGTCGAAGTGCGCCCCGGGATACCGCTTCATCATCTTGCGCATGTACTCGATGACTTGCAGGGGGTTCAGTATGCCCAGCGTGTCGGGCAGCATGTAGCGGCGGATGGGGCTGTCGCACAAGGCATCCATCAACCGGTACACATAGTCGGGAGATTCCTTCATGCCGCCGCTCCAATCCTCCAGGTAAACGTTCACCTCCATGCCCTGCTCCTGGGCATAATCCACCACGCGGAGGATGTCGTCGATGTGTTCGTCCGGCGTCTTCCCCAACTGGTAGCGGCAGTGCTTCTCGGAGCCCTTGCACAGGAGGTTGATGACGCGGCAGCCGGTGGAGCGAATCCAGTCGACGGACGCATGCCCGTCCACGAAGCCCAGCACCTCGACACGAGGCAGGAGGTCGCGGCGTGCTGCCCAGTCGCAGATGATTTTCACGGCGTTACGCTCTCCCTCGGAGACCCGGGCCGAGGCCACCTCCACGCGGTCCACCTTGAGTTCCTCCAGCAGCAGACGGGCAATCATCAGCTTCTCGTGGGGCACGAAGGACACTCCGCTGGTCTGTTCGCCGTCGCGGAGGGTGGTATCCATGATTTCAATGACAGGATGAGTCATAGGTTCAATTTTATTTTATGGCACACAGATGACACAGATTCTACAGATGACCACAGATTTTTATTTATGGATATTGGTAAAAATCTTGCGGCGCACCTGCGGCTTCTCGCCGAAATTCAGCAGCAAACCTACTTCAATATCGGTAGCTTTCAGATAGTTTATCAACTGAAGTTCGTGCTGGCGAAGCAACATATCTACAGACTTCAACTCCAAAATGACACAATCATTCACGAGAATATCGGCATAGTATTCACCGACTTCCCGCCCCTTGAACGTGACTTTAATAGGGTATTGAGCCTTACAGTCGAAGCCTCTCTGCTGCAATTCCAGGTAAAGAGCGTTCTGATATACCCGCTCCAAGAAACCATATCCCAGCGTATTGTACACCTCATAAAAGGCAGCAATGATGCCGTCAGTCTCTTCTTTATACAAATAGTCGGTGGATAAAAAATCTGTGGTCATCTGTTTAATCTGCGTTATCTGCGTGCCATTTCTTCGTAAGACTGTATCTTATCTACGTTCTCCAGCAGGAAGTCGATGTCGTCCAGGCCGTTCATCAGGCAATGCTTCTTGTAGGCATTGATGTCAAAATGCTCGCTGCGGCCCGTGGCCTTGTTCGTGATGGTCTGCGCAGGCAGGTTGACTTCCACCAACGTCCCCGGGTCGGCAAAAATACTGTCGAACAGCTCGCGGAGAAAATCCGGACTGACCACGACGGGCAGCACGAAGTTGTTCAGCTCATTGTTCTTATGAATATCCGCAAAGAAGCTGCTGACCACCACACGGAAGCCGTAACCCGCAATGGCCCAGGCGGCGTGTTCGCGACTGCTGCCCGACCCGAAATTCTGGCCTGCCACGAGGATTTGCCCGCCGTACCTGGGATTGTTCAGCACAAAATCCGGATTGAGCGTCCCGTCCGGACGGTAACGCCAGTCGCGGAAGAGGTTGTCGCCAAAGAACTTCTCATCGCGGGTCGTAGCTTTGAGGAAGCGGGCGGGGATGATTTGGTCGGTGTCTACGTTCTCCAACGGGAGGGGAACGCAGGTGGATGTCAGTATGTCGAATTTCTGTTTCATAATCCTATTTTATGATGTGATTGAAGATAATTGTACGCAAAGAGCATCTGTCATGTTGAGCGAAGCCCGCAGGGCGCAGTCGAAACATCTCCCGACAAGCATCCTACCAAGGGCAGCACATATAGTAAGATCCTTCGGCTTCACTTCGTTTCGCTCAGGATGACAGATACCATCTGCGCGACGTACGATTAAAGTAGCTCTCGCGGGTCGGTAATCACCCCGGTCACCGCCGCCGCAGCCGCCGTCAGCGGACTGGCCAAAAGGGTGCGGCTTCCGGGACCCTGACGGCCCTCGAAGTTACGGTTGCTGGTGGAAACGGCATATTTACCTGCGGGCACCTTGTCGTCATTCATTGCCAGGCAAGCCGAGCAGCCGGGCTGACGGATCTCGAAACCTGCCTCGGCCAGGACCTTGTCTAGTCCCTCCTCACGGATTTGCCTGTCCACCGCCCACGAACCGGGAACGATCCAAGCCACCACACCGTCCGCCTTCTTCCGCCCCTTGACAACCGAAGCAAAGGCACGGAAGTCCTCGATGCGGCCGTTGGTGCAGGCGCCAAGGAACACGTAGTCTATCTTCTTGCCCAACAACGGTTCGCCGGGTTTGAAACCCATATAACCCAAAGATTTCCCGAAAGACGCACGGGCCGCCTCGCCCATTCCGTCGGTCGTCGGGATAGATTGAGTGACACCCATGCCCATACCCGGATTAGTGCCGTAGGTAATCATCGGCTCAATGTCCGCCGCATTAAAACGGATTTCCTGGTCGAACACGGCATCCTCATCACTGCGGAGGGTGCGCCAGTAGGCCACAGCCCGTTCCCAGTCCTCGCCTTTCGGGGCATACGGACGGCCCTTGATATAGGCAAACGTCACCTCGTCCGGTGCCACCATGCCGCCGCGGGCACCCATCTCTATCGAGAGGTTGCACAGCGTCAGGCGGCCTTCCATCGTGAGGAAGCGCACAGCCTCGCCGGCATACTCCACGAAATAGCCCGTAGCACCGCTGGTGGTCATTTTCATCATCATGTAGAGCGCTAGGTCTTTGGCGGTGACGCCGCGGCCGAGTTGCCCGTCCACGGTGATACGCATGGTCTTGGGCCGCGTCTGAAGGATACACTGCGAGGCGAGCACCATCTCCACTTCACTGGTCCCGATGCCGAAAGCCACAGCACCCATTGCCCCGTGTGTCGAGGTGTGCGAATCGCCGCAGACGATGGTCATGCCCGGCAGGGTCAGTCCTTGCTCCGGCCCCACTACATGGATAATGCCGTTACGGGGATCCATCATGCCGAAGTGTGTCAATCCAAAGTCACGAGCATTGCGAGCCAAAGCATCTACCTGCGCCCTCGACACAGCATCCTCGATAGGCTTGTCCTGATCATGCGTAGGAGTATTGTGATCCGGCATACAATAAATATGGTCGGGCCGGAGACACTTGATACCGCGTTGGCGCAATCCTTCAAAAGCCTGCGGGCTGGTCACCTCGTGGCAATAGAGGCGGTCAATATAGAGTTGTACAGGGCCATCCTCCACTTGTTGCACCACGTGAGCGTCCCAAATCTTGTCAAATAAGGTATTCATAGTCGTCTTAGTCTTTGAATTTGTTGATACAATCAATGTAGGCTTCCACGGATGCGGCGATGATATCCGTGTTCGCGCCAAAGCCATAGTAGATGTGGTT
>DWZE01000024.1 GCA_019118325.1 Candidatus Bacteroides intestinavium | reverse complement strand
AGTTAAGCCAATACCTCTGTGTATACGGTCCTTTGACTTACTATCGTCTTAACTCCTAACGGAGCAAAGCGGAGTGATAACTCCTTAACTTCTTAACTCCTAAATATAAACTAAATATCAACATCTACTTAATATTATTATAGCAGAGGCGCGGATAACGCGGATTTCACGGATGGATTGGAGAACCATCTGCGTCATCCGCGTCATCCGCGCCAACTATTTATCGGTTCATGCAAACCGCTTCTCTATCTCCTCCTCCTTCACCGTAATGAGCACCGTCCGGCCATCGGGTGTATAGCCGGGAGTCTGGCAGGCAAAAAGGCTATCCACCAGGTTGGCCATTTCCTCTTCACTAAGCGCCTGACCATAGACGATTGCGGCCGAACGCGCCAAGGTCAAGGCCAGGATGGACTGCACTTCCTCACGGACATCCGCGCCCTTCTCCTGAGCCGTATGCACCATGTTCCTGATAAGATCCACGGGACTAAGCCCTTCGATGCCGGCCGGTACCCTATTGACCGCATAGCTGCCTCCCCCCAAGGGTGAGAGGTCGAAACCCACGGCGGCCAGGTCATCCGACAACGCATCCAGAACAACGGTCTCTGCCGGAGTCAACTCCACCACCTCCGGGAAGAGCACCCCTTGCGAAACTCCCTTGCGCGTACGGATTTGCTCCATATACTTGTCAAACAACACCCGGACATGGGCACGATGCTGGTCGATAAGCATCAGGCCGGACTTCACAGACGTCAGGATGAAGCGCCCTTTCAGCTGGAAGTGCAAGGCCCCTTTCTCCACCATCGGTTCTTCCACGGGCAACACCGTCCCTGCCAACTCTTCTTCGTCGGGAAGCAGGTCGGCCGCCGGCTCGTTCATCTTGCTGGCCCGTGCCACACCCGCATACAACTGTTCCCAGTCACCGGACACGGAACGTGCGCGTGTATCTCCGCCATAAGAGGGAGCCGTTGCGCTCTTGAAGGGATCGAAACCGCTATCGTAGCTCACCTTTGGCGGCGCGCAGGATGCCGTACCGTTGAATGTCGGCAGGTCCGGCATATCCTCCGTATCGAAGTCAATGCTTGGCACGGCACTGAAGCGCCCCAAGGTTTCCTTGACGGCGGCTGCCAGGATTTGCCAAATGGCCTGCTCGTTCTCAAACTTTATCTCGGTCTTGGTCGGGTGGATATTGACATCTATGTTCTTAGGATCAACGTCAAAATAAACAAAGTAAGACACCTGCTCGCCGGCCGGAATGAGCCGTTCGTAGGCCTCCATCACCGCCTTGTGGAAATACGGGTGGCGCATGTAGCGGCCGTTGACGAAGAAGTACTGGTGCGCCCCCTTTTTGCGGGCAGTCTCAGGCTTGGCCACGAAACCGCTGATCTTGACCAACGTCGTTTCCACCTCCAGCGTCAGGAGTTGCTGGTTCATCTTCTTGCCAAAGACGGCCATCACGCGCTGGCGGAGCGGCATGGCCGGAAGGTTGAGGAGCTCGGCATCGTTGTGCAACAGGCTGAAGGATACGGACGGATGCACCAAGGCTATGCGTTCGAACTCGGTCATGATATTGGAAAGTTCCGTACTGTTGGACTTAAGGAACTTCCGACGGGCCGGCACGTTGAAGAAGAGGTTCTTCACCAGGAAATTGCTGCCCCGGGAACAATTCACCGGCTCCTGGCTCTCCACCTTCGAACCGGCAATCAGCAGACGGGTTCCCAACTCGTCCTCTGCACGACGGGTCTTCAGTTCCACCTCGGCCACGGCAGCGATAGAAGCCAGCGCCTCGCCTCGGAACCCCATCGTATGCAGTGCAAAGAGGTCTGCCGCCTCACGTATCTTGGACGTGGCATGCCGTTCGAAGGACAGGCGGGCATCGGTCTCGGACATACCCTTGCCGTCATCTATGACCTGTATGGAGGTCTTACCCGCATCAGCCACCAGCACGTGCACTTCCCGGGCCTCGGCATCGATGGCGTTTTCCACCAGCTCCTTGACCACAGAAGCCGGACGCTGAATGACCTCGCCTGCGGCAATCTGATTGGCCACGGAGTCGGGCAACAGATGAATAATATCGCTCATATAGTTACTTTCCTTTCCTAAGTAGATGTTGATATTTAGTTTATATAAAGGAGTTAAGAAGTTAAGGAGTTATCACTCCGCTTTGCTCCGTTAGGAGTTAAGCCGATAGTAAGTCAATGAGCCGTATACACAGAAGGTATTGGCTTAACTTCTTAACTACTTCTTAACTACTTAACTCCTTAACTTCTTAACTACTTCTTAACTCCTCAAAAGTAAAAACCACAGAAACGCCAGCAGGCCGATGAGAAAGAGCAGGACAGCCGGATGCCACGTACGTGTGCCCCGTTCCTTCCTGCGACGCAGATGCGTAGTCTGCTCCATCAGCTTACCGCGGATGTCCTCCGGACAGACCGGCCGTTCACGGGGCATGCCCAGTTCACGCCGGGCCTCCTCGCGCATACGCTCCAGGCGCTCCTTGCGTTCGTCCACATAGATGTAGGGATGACGGAAACGCCGGGGTTTCGGCTGGCGGAACAATCCCATAGGCGGCTACTTCTTTTGGATACGTCCTATACGCATTTCACGGGGCGAGACGACAGGACCGCGGTCGGTCTTCTTCAGCACCTGGTCGGCATGTTTGCCACGCCAGTTGAAGATGTCCTCCTTGCTGAGCGGACGCACATAGTCGAACCACGCGAAGGAAGGCAGACGGGACTTGTCCGGAGGAATCTGGTCCATCGGATACATCGTCCCCGTGGCTTTGCCAATGAAGGCGCCTCGCTCCATCTTCCTGTCCTTCAGGAACATCCGCAGGAACCCGCCTTCGGTATAGTCCATGCCGATCTTCGTCGAATCCTTCTCGTCCACGGGGTAATAGACCACGAGCACATTGCCGTTGACATCCACCTGGCGCATCTCTCCTCCGCGGAAGTAGGCCATCATCTCCTGTCCGGACACCTGGTTGTAGTGCACGGAGTCCATCTGTTCGATGGCCAGGGCCTGGTTGATGATGTGTGCCCAGTCGATGGTGCTGTCGTTCATATAGACCTTGATTTCCTCGCCCAGCAATTGCTGGTTGCCGCTCCACAGGATGGGGTCACGATACATCGTCATGCAAGAATCCTTGGAGTTATACACCAGCGAATCGCAGACCGCCTGGACATTGGAGCGCCAGGCCCGCACCTTGTAATAGGCCCGCATCTCGCGCCACACGGAGTCGGTATTGAAGTTATACGTCACCAGCCTCAGCGTGTCGCCGTGCATGAAGAGCGAGTCGCCCTGGCTATAGTCCACGGCCACGGCGCGCTGCGTGGCCACCGCATTTCCGGTCAGTTCGTTATAGAAGCAATAGTCGCCGGTCAGCATGTTGCGGTTCACCGTATCGTTGAGCTGGACATGGTCGAACGCCTCGCCATAGCCTGCCACCCGGTCGTAGAAGAGGCTATCGCCCGTCAGCTTACGGCCTTGGTTGGTCAGGACGGAACGGTCCAGCAACTCTGCCTGCTCGGTGACGGTGTTGTAGGTGCCCCGCTCGGAATAGATGTGGTTATTGTCGCTCACGATGTCCGAGGGGCCCAGGATGGTGGCGACCTTGGTCAGCGTACTGTACTTCAAGGTGTCCGAAGTCAGCACGAAACGGGGATTGACCAGTTCGACATCTTCGTTGAAGACGGCCAATTTGGTGGCCGGGCTATACTCGCCCCACCAGGAGTTCAGGACATTGACCGTGTCCTGCAGGGTGCCTCCCTCGAAGTAATAGCCCAGGTTCATCACGCGGTCGTAGTTCAGGCTATCCGTGGTGAGGACGGTCTCCCGGTTGATCATCCGCACGTTCTCGCGGAGCATGGCCAGTTGTGAGATGCCGTCGTAGTAAAGGTAATCCCCATAAATGAAGAGTGTATCCCCCTGCTCCATCCGGACGTTCCCGAAGGCCTCGACGGAATTGATTTTCTCGAAAATCAGGGCGCTGTCACACCACATGTACATGCTGTCATGCCGCAGGTGTACCGAGCCGATGAGCACCTGTACGTCGGGACGCAGTTCCTTGTCCGCCACGGCAGAGTCTGCATAGAGCAGGTCCACGCGGGTCTTCTTCTTTTCCGGCTGCCCACCCTGGGGCTCCTGCGCCCCCAGCCATGCCACGCCAAACAGGCACAGAATCCCCACCCAGAGGAATCTGTGCCTGCCGGCCCATAGGTTTTTCGTTTTGTCTTTCTGCATATAAAAAAACTGAATATCAGTCTTTAATCCATCCCGGATACTTAAAGGCGCAATTATGCTTCCAGGAGTCCTTGATGCGCACGTAGGTGGTCTTCTGCTTCTCCCGTATCCACTTGTCCAGCACTTCGCTGCGGCGTTTCTCCAGCACGATGTCCTTCAGGCGCTGGTAGTCCTCGGAGATGGTGGCCTTGTGTCCGTTGATGCGGCTCTTCAGCTTGACGATGACGCAGACCTCCTTGCCTGTGTTCTCGGGAATCATCGTGAAGGCCTTGGAGATTTCGCCCACCTCCATTTTGTCCACCACCTTGGCTATCTCGGGCGGCAATTCCTGCATCTCGAAACGGGACGTATTGTTATTGGGATTGGGCAGGAGGCCGTGGTTCATCTTCGTGTCCTTGTCATCGGACAGGAAGGTGGCCGCCTCTTCAAACTTGAATTTCTCATTGCGGATGTCATTGGCAATGGAGTCCAGGCGCGCCATGCCGGCGGTCAGCACCGAGTCGGGCACGTGGGGCTTCAGCAGGATGTGGCGCACCCGGATGCGGTCGCCGCGCTTCTCGAGCAGCTCGATGATGTGGAAACCGTATTCGGACTCCACGATCTTGGATATCTTGCCGGGGCTCTGCAGGTTGAAGGCCACGTTGGCAAACGCGGGGTCCAACTGGCCCCGGCCGTAGAAAGGCAATTCGCCTCCGGTCGACGCCGCGCCGGGTTCCTCCGAATACATGCGCGCCAGCGTGGAGAAGCTGGTCTCGCCCCGGTTGATGCGGTCGGTAAAGTCGCGCAGACGGGCCTTCACCGCCTCAATCTCTTCGAGGGGGATGCGGGGCTTCTGGGTGATGATCTGCACCTCGACCTGGGTAGGCACGTAGGGGATGCTGTCCGGCGGCAGGTTCTGGAAGTGGCGGCGCACCTCGGCAGGCGTCACCTTGACATCGCCCACCAGCTTGCGCTGCATCTCCCGCACCCGCAAACCGTCGCGCACGTTCTCGCGCAGCGTCTCACGAATCTGGCTGGAGGTCTTGTTGAAGTATTCCTCCATCTTCTCGCGCGAGCCGACGGCGGCAATATACTGGTTGGTCTGAAAATCCACCTGGCTGATGACCTCGCTCTCGGACACCTCAATACTGTCCAGTTCGGCCTGGTGGAGGAAGAGTTTCTGCACGGCAATCTCTTCGGGTATCTCACAATAAGCATCCGCCTCGAAGCGACGTCCCTGCCAGATGGCCTGGAGGCGCGCCTCCTCGACCTCGGACTTGAGGATGGCCTCGTCGCCCACCACCCATACTACTTCGTCCACCACATTGTCTTGCGCAAAGGCGGTCATGCCCAAGCAAAGCATCAAGACACCTAATACGACTGTTCTCACGTTCATTCTCATTCTTCTATATGATCCTTATAATAGATTATCTCGTTATTCTCCATCGCCCGGCGATAGAGGTCGTCCCGCACGCCGCGCATGAACTCCACCTGGCGTATGTTCAGCAAGAGGTCGCGGGCGTGGTCCCGGGCCAGTTCGTAGGGTTCGTCCTCGCCTACGGCCCGATAGCCGGTGACGTTCAGGAAGTAATGGAAGGCGGTATCCGCCAGTTCCACCGGCCGTTTCTGCGCCAAGGCCGGCTCTGCCTCCCTGCCCCCTTCGGGCAACTGTCCCAGCACGTCGGCGGCGGGCACCCACTTGTCGTAGAAGTACTCGTACTTCACGGCATTGCGCAGGCTGTACTTCTCCAGATGCTCCACGGCATCGTGGCTGTCCGACCGGTACCAGCGGCGCACGTCGGACAGGTGCGGGGACCCGAGCGGCACCTTGATATAGAGTCCCTTTATCAGGGGGCGGTCCACCTTGAACAGGTGGATATTGTCCCGGTAATAGGCCTCCACCTCCTCCTCGGTCACTTGCGCCGAGAGTTTCTGGCGAATCAGGGCCTGCTGGTAGATATGGAGGATGAGCGACTTCCGGTAATTGGCCACCAGGCGCTCCACCTCGGCATTGTCCGGGATGTTCTCCTCGGCTTTGCCGTAAAGCAACACTTCCTCCACCCAGTTGCGCACATAGTCATCGGCAAACAACAGGCTATCGTCGGGCGGCAACCCTGCGGGCTGTACGGCCAGCAGGTCTTCCCGGTAAAGGAAATGGCCGTCCACCTCCACCAGCGGGGTCTTGCCCTTGTGGTCATACGAGGGGCTGCACGCCAGGCAAAGCAAGAGCAGCCCTCCTCCGCAAAAGGTCATTCGCATAGGCACCATACTCTCTTTTTACAAGCAGCGAAGATACGGCTTTAATCGGTTGCATCAGTGATTATTAACGGTTTTTAAAACCTCTTGGTTTATTTCAACCTTACTCTCCGCGCGCAGCCTGTCCAGCCACTGGCCCTCGCGGGCGGCGCGATAGTCGGCCAGCAAGGCCGGACGCACCTCGCGATAATCGGCAGGCCCCTTCAGCTTCTTGCCCAGCAAGACGGTGTAGGGGAAGCCGCTGACCTCGGGCGCCTCGCCCTGCTTGAAGACGCGCTCGTCCACGGCGGCATTGTCGCCGGGGGCAAAGGTGCCCTGCTCGGCCCGTATCTGCACCTCTTCCCGGTTGAACATCAGGCGGACGGCATTGCTCCACTCGGCCTCGGGCAGGTGCTTCAGCATCTTGCGGGCCCGCTTGGCCACGCGCCTGCCCGTGCAGTGCAGCACGATGCCCCGGAAGCGCGGCGTGTCCCAGTGATAATCGGCCCGGTGGCGGTCGAAGTAAGCCTGCAGGGCCTCCTCGCCGGCGCGGGCCGTCCGCTCTGCCTCCCGGCGGTCGGCGGCACGGGCCAGGGCCTCCTCGCGATAGGCATGCAGGGCCAGCCGGTAGGCCGGGTCCTCCCGTTCCAGGCGCGCGTATTCGGCCGCCAGGATCCGGCGCACCTGCCCGTCGGTCAGCCGGCGGGACGCATAGCCATAGGCCTCCTTCCGGCGGTCGGCCCACACGCGTGCCGCCTCGGCCACAAGGCGGGGATTGGCCCGCAACAGGGAGTCGCGGACAGCCTCGAAGGCGGGGACGGGCGCACGCTCCACCACCCGGACGATGTGCAGCCCCCGGGGCGTGAAGAAAGGACGCGACCAGGAGCCGGGCTTTACTGAAAAGACCGTGTCTTCAAACTCGGCCGTTTCCTCCAGGCGACGCACCCAACGGACGGAATCGTCGTCCGAGAAGCGCTTCACGAATTCCGTGAAATGCCCCGGGCCGGCCTGGCACAGGGCGTCATAAATGGAGTCCATCTGCCGGGAGGCAGCCCGGAGCGCCTCGCCCGTGACGTGCTGGGGCAGGCGCCTCCACACCTGTTCCACACGGACCGCCCCGCCCCCGGCCGCCCACCGGCCGTAACAACGGCGCAGGGCGCGCTCCAGGGCGGCGGAATCCGTCAGCCAGCCCACGGACAACCGCGCACGGTAAGCGGCCATCTCCCGGCGGAAGGCAGGGAGCGTGTCCAGCCCGGCAGCCTCGGCCGCCTGCACCTTCAGCTTGAAGTCCGTGAACGAACGGGAGTAGGCCTTCGGCGAGATTCCGGCATCGGCCCGGCGGACAGCGCGGTTATAGTAATACTCAAACTCCGAACGCGTCACGTCCTTCCCCCCCACGCGCATCAGCACGGGGTCCACATCCCCGCCCGCCACGACGGGCAACGGCGGGAGGCACATCCACAGGGCCAGCAGGCCCATCAATAATTTATGCATAAAAAAAACTGCGCAATGGCACGCAGATGACACAGATTAAACAGATGACCACAGATTATATAGTATGGATAGGCAACTAAATAAATCTGCGATAATCCGTTTAATCAGTGTCATCTGCGTGCCAATATTCTATTTTGATACACCCTCTCGGCAAAAGTTCATTCAAATCCTTGCGGACGGCTTATTCCGGACGGCTATAATTGGGCGCCTCGCTGGTGATGGAGACATCGTGCGGATGGCTCTCGCGCACACCGGCATTGGTGATGCGGGTGAACTTGGCGTTGTGCAGTTCCCCGATATTGGCCGCCCCGCAATAGCCCATGCCCGAGCGCAAGCCTCCCACCAGCTGGTAGATGACCTCGTAGAGCGTCCCCTTGTAGGGCACACGGGCAGCGATGCCTTCGGGCACCAGCTTCTTGACATCCGTCGTGCCGCTCTGGAAATAGCGGTCCTTCGAGCCGTTCTCCATGGCCTCCAGCGACCCCATGCCGCGGTAGGCCTTGAACTTGCGGCCGTTGAAGATGATGGTGTCGCCCGGCGACTCTTCCGTGCCGGCCACCAGCGAGCCGATCATCACGCTGTATCCGCCCGCGGCCAACGCCTTCACCACGTCGCCCGAGTAGCGCAAGCCGCCGTCGGCAATCAGGGGGACGCCCGTGCCTTCCAGCGCCTTGGCCACGTCATACACCGCCGACAACTGCGGCACGCCCACGCCGGCAATGACCCGCGTCGTGCAGATGGAGCCCGGCCCGATGCCCACCTTGACGGCGTCGGCACCGGCCTCGACCAGCATCCTGGCGGCCTCGCCCGTGGCCACGTTGCCCACCACGATGTCCACGCCGGGGAATGCCCGTTTGGCCTCTTTCAGCTTCTCGATGACGTATTTGGAGTGTCCGTGGGCCGTGTCTATCACGATGGCGTCGGCACCGGCCTCGACCAGCGCCTTCATCCGCTCCAGCGTATCGGCCGTCACGCCCACGCCGGCGGCCACGCGCAGGCGGCCCTTGCGGTCCTTGCAGGCCATCGGCTTGTCCTTGGCCTTCGTGATGTCCTTGTAGGTAATCAGCCCCACCAGGCGGTTGTCCTTGTCCACCACGGGCAGTTTCTCTATTTTATGCTCTTGCAGAATCTGTGCGGCGGCCTCCAGGTCGGTAGCCTGGTCCGTGGTGACGATGTTGTCCTTCGTCATCACCTCGTCGATGCGCTTGTCCAGGTCGCGCTCGAAGCGCAGGTCGCGATTGGTCACGATGCCCACCAGGTAGCCTCCGTCGTCCACCACGGGGATGCCGCCGATCTTATACTCGGCCATCAGCGCCAGGGCGTCCGACACGGTCGAACCGCGCTTGATGGTGACCGGGTCATAAATCATGCCGTTCTCCGCACGCTTCACGATGGCCACCTGGCGGGCCTGTTCCTCGATGGGCATGTTCTTATGGATCACGCCGATGCCGCCCTCGCGCGCGATGGCGATGGCCATCTTGGCTTCGGTCACCGTATCCATGGCAGCCGTCACAAAGGGGATTTTCAACTCGATGTTGCGTGAGAACTTGGTCGTGAGGTCGACCATCTTGGGGAGAACTTCCGAATAAGCGGGGATCAGCAGTACGTCGTCGTACGTGAGCCCGTCCATTACTACTTTATCTGCAATAAATGACATAGATATGTACTTTAGGAATTTATTGCGTGCAAATATACGGTTTTTCTTGCTTGGCGGCATAAGGACACCCCCGGGAGAGGGCGAAAATTTGCTTTCTTTAACGGATAGGGGGCGAAGGGGCCGCCCCCTCCCGCGTTCAGCCTGCGATGCAGCTGGCCACGCCGAAGGCGGTGGCGATGGCGCTCAGGACGCTGAGCAGCGTCTGCAGGATGAATTTCCAGGTCTCTTTCTTTTTCATGGTGCTTGGGGTTTAGGGGTTAAAGTTCTGTTTTTTTGGAACGCAAATTACGCAAATTACGCAATTTTTTTTAGGCGCGGATTTCGCGGATGACGCGGATTTTAAAATAATTTTTTGCGTTAATTTGCGTAATTTGCGTTCCAAAAATCAATCCGCGAAATCCGCGCAATCCGCGCCTAAATCATCCGAAGGAGCCTTCGTTGCCGTCTCCCTCCTCCTCGCCCGTTCCGGGTTCCTGCGTGTTGCTGCCCGCGGAGGCTGCGGCGTCGTAGGGCAGCCATTCGATGCCGGCGGGCACCAGTTCGCGGCTGGCCGTTCCGCCCTTGGTGACGGCTCCCTCGCGCTGGGGGACGAACTGCACGCGGACGGCCTCCACCTGTTTCTGGAAGTCGAAGTCGGCCTCGTCGGCCACGCCGTTCGTCTTCAGCGTGTAGCGGAAGGTACCCAGGCCCTCGAGGCGCACGGACTTGCCCTGGCCCATGTAGTCGGCCATCACGCCCGGCAACTCGCCCAGCACGGCCATCACGTCGGCGTAGGTCACGGTGCACATCTGGCTCAGCCGGCGGGCCAGCTTCTTGGTGGAGACGGGCGAGCCCATCACGACGGCGGAGGGATACCAGACGCCGAACTTCTCGTTGTAGACTTTCTTGTAGTATGCCATGAGTTTTAGTGGTTAATGGTTAATGGTTAGTGGTTAATGTTTCGCGTTGTCTTGGCCTCGACGCAACAAAGGTAAGGCGAATGTTCGGCGCGGCCAAAAAACGGAGGGCGATAAGGGGCTGTTTTTCTGTAAAGATTTGAGAAAAATGATTTTGGTATTGGGAATCAGCGGGTTACGAGGATAAAAACGGAGAGGCAGGCGGACGGGGGGGGGGGCGTTACAAGCGTTACAGCGTTATAGTGTTACAATTACAGTTAGGGTTGTGTGATAAAAACGGGCGGAGCGAAAAAAGAAGAGAAGGTATGAATTATATATAATACCCGTTGGCGGAATTAAAGGCATACAACTTTTATGAAGAAAAAGTTGCGTATACTATTGGTATTTAGTAAATTAGAGGTGTCTAAACATCTGATTTACATACACCGTATGCACAACTTATACGCAATATTCGCAAAATTTCTGGACATCTGCAAACAAAAAGCAGGAAATTTAGTTCATCGCATCTTATATAATAGTCCGTTAAGAATTCAACATATCGGCTAGGCGGCTTCTGCCACTATGCCAAAAAGTTCTTTGATAAGTTTAGCATTAAAAGTTCTGTTCGGTTTCATACCGGACTTGCTAAAAATTCTTTTGAGCATGTAAATATTACTCAGATAGGCCTTTAGCAGTCCGATGGAAAGCGAGGGATAGTATCGTTGGCGCATGACCTTTGCGATGTTTACCGATGCCAGTGAAGCATTGAAAGCGAAGTCAAGTTTCCTCAAGTCTCTTGCCTGACAATCATTGAGTCCGGTAAACTGCTTGGAATCCCGAAAGCAAAACTCGATCTGGAATCGTGT
>DWZE01000023.1 GCA_019118325.1 Candidatus Bacteroides intestinavium | reverse complement strand
TCGGGCCAAGACAGAGATATCTTCGGACAAGGACGGAGATATCTCTGGACAAAAGCGGAGATATCCGCCCGCAAAGCCGTATAATGGACCGACAGATAAAGTGCATATTGGTTATAATTCCGCCAACGGGTTTTCATATTCAAGCAGTTCGGTATGCCTGATGCGCCGAATTTCTTTCGAACCTCACACAAAAGCCCTTGTCGCATGGATATTTTCCACTACCTTTGCACACAAATAGACAGAACCGCACCGATGAAAATTCTCTGGCTGGACCTGAATAGTTCCTACGCTCATGCCTCACTGGCTCTACCCGCCCTGCATGCGCAGCAAGACACGGCCTCCCCTACGGAATGGGAAGTCGTGTCGGCCACCATCAACGAAAGCCCCGGCCCTGTGGTAGAGCAAATCCATGACCGGCAGCCCGACATCGTGGCCGCCACAGCCTGGCTGTTCAACCATGAAACCTTGCTGCACATTGTCGCCAGGGTCAAAGCTTTGCTTCCTCATTGTTGTTTGGTTTTGGGAGGCCCCGAATTTCTGGATGACAATGAGTCCTACCTGCGCCGGCATCCCTATGTGGATTGCGTCTTCAGGGGCGAAGGCGAAGAAGTCTTTCACCAGTGGCTGGCCTGTAAGGAAGAAAGGCAGGCATGGCGACACATACCGGGACTGTGTTATATCGATCCGGAAAGCGATGCCTACGTGGATAACGGAACGGCACGTGTCCGCCATTTCGACAAGCTTGCGCCGCCCGAAGCAAGCCGTTTCTTCAACTGGAGCAAACCATTCGTGCAACTGGAGACCACCCGCGGCTGCTTCAATACCTGCGCGTTCTGTGTCAGCGGGGGAGAGAAGCCTGTACGCCTACTGCCCATCGAATCCATTGCCCAAAGACTGGACTGTATCCGCCAACACGGCATCCGGGACGTGCGCATACTGGACCGCACTTTCAACTATAATGCCTCCCGGGCACGAGCCTTGCTGGAGCTTTTCCGGAGTTACCATCCCGCTCTTCATTTTCATCTGGAAATCCATCCGGCCCTCCTGACCGAAGAACTGAAATCCCTGCTCGCCGGGATGCCCGCCGGATTGCTACACCTGGAGGCTGGCATACAAAGCCTGCACGAGGACGTGCTGGAGGCTTGTGGTCGCAAAGGCGGCTTAAAAGATTCGCTCAGCGGACTCCAGTTTCTATGCTCCCTGTCCAATGTAGTGACACATGCCGACCTCATAGCCGGATTACCCCGCTACTCTCTGCCACAGATATTTGCCGATGTGCGCGCCCTGGCCAGTTATCGGGCCGGAGAAATCCAATTGGAATCACTCAAGGTATTGCCCGGTACGGAAATGAAACGCCGGGCTGCCGGATGGGGACTCTCCTACTCACCCCTGCCTCCTTATGAAGTATTGAAAACCCCGGATATCACACCCGCCGAATTACAAACCTCCCGCAGACTTTCACGACTGCTGGACGGATATTACAATACATCGGCCTGGCAAGAAGTGACCAGATGCCTGATCCTGCATGATGAAAACTTCCTTCACATATTTCTGGACGAATTGGTTCGGCAAGGCGTTATTGACCAGCCACTCAGTCTGGAGAGACGCGGCATCTTGCTCTATGATTTCTGCCAAAAGCATTACCCGGATTTCACCCTTTCCGTCAGTCAAGCCTGGATAGAAGCCGGCCTCTCCCTTAAGAAAAAGCCGGCCGAACGAATCAAGACCAAACGGCAAGTACCCCCTGAATGCTGGGAAGTATTAAAAGGCTTCTACAAACCCAGCCTACGGCTCTACTTCTTGCCTGCCGATGAAACAGGTGAACAAGGCTACTGGTATGGTTATGAATCGGAAAGACAAGAGGTTTACCCCGTCTTCAAAGCAAAGAGTATCCTTCATAAGGACTGAAGAATCATCCGGTTGGCCTGGTCTACCGTCGAAGTATCCAGGGAAGCCAGATAGATGCGGGTCGTGGTTTCCGAATCATGCCCCATAGCCTCACTGATAACTGACAAAGCCACATTCTTACTCTTGGCAATACTGGCCCAGGCATGGCGGGCGACGTATAAAGTCAGCGTAACCGGCAAATCCAACAAGGCCCCCACCAACTTCAGTTTTCTATTAACCAGATGCGCTGCATTCTTGTACTGCCTCCATTCATCCTGTCCGTTCGCCTTGATAACGGGCAACAGATAAGGACTGCCAACGGTATCATATTTATCCACAATGTCCTGCATAGGTAGTTCCCATTTGATGGAAAGTTGTTGGCCGGTCTTGTGCCGCCGATAAGTCAGTACCCCGTTCTGCAAGTCCTCCTTTTTCAAAAAAGCCATATCTACAAAGGCCATCCCCCGTGTATAGAAACTGAAGAGGAAAAGATCGCGAGCATATTCAACCAAATCTTCTTCAGACAAGTCCAGTTCCTTGATTTCCTGTATCTTCCTCAAGGTGATAGCTCGTTTGAGAGTTTTGTCTACGCCCGTATACACATATTTAAAAGGGTGGTTCTGGGGAGTCAGTTCCTTGGCAACCGCCCTGTTGTAGACCGCCCGGAGATTCCGCATGTAAAAAGAAGTGGTATTGGCAGTCAACCCCTTCACTTTCAGGTATTGCTCATAACGCATCATCAATTCCGAATCCATCTTTGCAAAGGGTATGTCATAACGCTCCGTGTAAAAACGCCTGAAACTGTTTAAAGCAGCTTCATAAGTTTCGGCCGTGCGTACTTTCCCCGCCTCTTTCATCGTTTTCACTAAATGATAGGCAAACTCAAAATAGCCTTTCGCTTCCCAAGGTGAGTGATAAGTTTCCAAGATATCATAGACACTGAAAGGATAGGCGTGCTCTTCGAAACGGGAGATGATGCGCCTCAACTTCATCAGGTCACCTTCTATTTCCCTCTCCACGGAAGAAAGATATATCCGGCGTTTATCATCGGCGTAAATATCTGTCACCCGAGCCTGCTCCGAATCCCATTCGCTCGGGAATAACTGATAGGTAGTTTTAATCTGACGTACGATGCGGTTGTGAATCACTTGATAGTACAGACGGCCTTCTCTCCCCGCTTTGGACGAAGGACGGAACTTGATTTTAATTGTTGCCATAACAGATAAAATTTTAAGGTAATGTGTTTTGCTTGAAATTCATCTGTCAAAGTAAATGCCTGCATCCATTGACCAAGGCAAGGATGCAGGCATTCTTTTCGGCAAATCTAAGAAAAACAAGGGAATCTTATTTCTTGTCTGTCAGATAAAAATCCAATGTATGTGCATGTACCAATTCATCATGCGTAATGCGGAAGCCCTTATGCTTCCGGTCACCCAACTTCACCTCGCCGATGTAGGGAGCCGCACTTCCGTCCGCCGGCTTATGAGCCGTGATAACCAATTCGGACTCCTTATAATAACGCGGATCAAGCTTTATCGTCACTTTGTCGAACATAGGAGTAGTCAACGTATATTCAGGCACACCGGGACAGTCGGGATAGAAACCTATCATGCTGAAGATTGCCCAGGCGGACATCGTGCCCGTATCGTCATTGCCCGGAATGCCGTTCGGAGCGTTCTTGAAATAGGTGTTCACAAGCTGGGGCACCAACTCCTGCGTGCGCCATTCCTCGCCGGGGAAGTAGCTGAACAGATACGGATAGGCAATGTCCGGTTCGTTAGCGGGGTCATAACGGCCGTTGTCAAACACAGACTGCAATTTGTTAACGAACGCTTTCCGTCCACCCATCAGACGGGCAAGTCCCTTGATATCGTGGGGCACGTAGAATGTATAGTTCCATGCATTACCTTCGTGAAAACCAGGGTTCTCCTCGAAATTGGCACCCTGCATCGGGTCGAAAGGTGAATAGAACGTACCGTCGGGCAACTTGGGACGGAAAGTGCCGAACTCCGGACAATAGTAATTCTTATATCCCAAGGAGCGTTTGTAGAACAACCTGGCATCGTCTTTCTTGCCCAATGCATCGGCAAAACGGGACAATGCATAGTCAGCAATATAATACTCCAAAGCGTGGGAAACGGAATTATCATTCTTCGCCCGAATAGGCACATACCCCAGATTGTAATAATCATCGGCATCAGGCCGCATCAGATTCTCCGCACCCGGCAAGGTAGCCGACTTGTACATCGCCTCATAGGCCAGATTCACATCAAAATCCCGCAGGCCTTTAAACCATGTGTCTACAATGACAGGGATGGCCGGATCGCCCTCCATGGTCAGCGTTTCACGTCCGTACAATTCCCATTTGGGCAACCAGCCATGCTCGCGATACATCCCCAACATGGTATTTACCATATCCAATTGACGATCGGGGAAAAGCAAGGTCATCAACTGATGCACATTACGATAGGTATCCCAAAGGGAGAACACTGTATAACGATTTCCCTTGGCAGTCATAATCTGGTCGGACTCCATGGCGGGATATTGGCCATTGACGTCATTCAGGATGTTAGGATGAATCAATAAGTGATAGAAAGCCGAATAGAAAACACTTTTCTGCTCTTCTGTGCCTCCCTCTACCTGTACACGACTCAAATCATCGTTCCAAGCCTTACGGGCAGCCATGTGAATATCATCAAAGGATTTGCCCTCTTGTTCCGTATCCAGGTTCTGACGGGCATTCTCGATACTGACAAAAGATATACCCATGCTGACCTCTACCTGCTCGCCTTCCGCAGTATCATACGTAAACCATACGCCTACGTCATCTCCGCTGATTTCCTTCCTGTAATTGGTATAAATCTTTTTAGTGCCAGCCGTGGAGTCCCATTGTGCCTCTACCTGCATCGGACGCATCTGCTTCCAATAGCCGGAAGATTTGGGCGTCTTGTTGACACGCATCACAAAATAGATGGGGAAAACAGCTTGCGGATTGTAGCAGAAAGTGCCCAAAAGCTTGGTACCCTCTATCTCACGCTCGCTGACAAAACGCACGGTGGCTCCCGTCTCGTTCGTCAAGCCTTCACCCAGGTTCAACAGAAGGTTGCCCTGTCCTGCCTTGAAGGTGAAGCGGGCCCGTCCCGTGCGGGGCGTTGCAGTGACTTCCGTCAGGATATCATATTTGACCAAACGATTGGAGTAATAACCCGGCGTGGCCTTCTCATCCCGATAGGAACTACCGTATTTCATATAATCCACTTCCAGCGGGCCGGACGTTGGCATCAGCAGCAGAGAACCCAGTTCCGGACACCCCACTCCACTCAGGCTTCCATGGGCATAGCCGGTGAAATAAGTATTCTTATACTCATAAGGAGTAGACCACCAAGTTTTATCCTTATCGCGGTTGCCTTCTCCACCGCCCATCACGTTGAAAGGCACCACAGACATCATGCCCTGAGGGCACAAAGCTCCGGGATTGGTCGTTCCGTAATTGGTGGTACCGATAAATGGATTCACATAATCCACCGGCTCACGACCGGTATCTGCCCATCCTGTCGTGGGAAAGAAAGCCATCACAGCCAACAGGCCGCTCAGGCAACGGTTTTTCATCGAATGTATCATAAGTTTAATAGTGATTAGTGGAGATTAGGGTTTAGCAATCAGCAAGGCGTTCAATAACAATGTACCAATCACTCATCACTTCATCACTAAACCCTAATCGCTAAATTAGTTTTTTACTTACTCGCCCGTTCCCCATTCCGTCGGTTTGTCCGTCATGGTGAACTCCAGCGTGCCGCCCTTCATCAACGTATCATGGTCAAAGAAAGGCGTATTCAGAGGCGTTCCGTTCAAGGTGGCAGACTGGATGTACTTGTTTGCGGGCGCATTGTTCGTCGCTGTAATACGGAAGTTCTTGCCATCAGGCAACTGGATTGTAACGGCATCAAACAACGGACGTCCGATGCTATACACGGGCTTACCCGGACAAGGCTGATAGAAGCCTATGGCGTTAAGGACGTACCATGCCGACATCTGTCCGCAATCCTCATTACCCGACAGGCCATCCGGCGCGTTGAAGTATTGCGTACGGAGCACCTCGTCTATCAGCTCCTGGGCCTTCCAAGGTTGTCCCAAAATATTATACATATATATAATATGGTGACTCGGTTCATTGCCGTGCGCATATTGTCCGATCAGACCGGTGATATCAGCCGATATCTGCTCGCCTTCCAGTTTGGCGCTCGTGGTGAACAGCGTATCCAGACGGGCCAACATCGCCTCGCGGCCTCCCATCAGGTCGGCCAATCCTTCGATGTCATGAGGCACGAACCACGTCCATTGCCAGGCATTACCCTCACAATAATCGTCCACACGATGATTGCTGGCATTGGGATTGAAAGGCGTCCGCCATTCTCCTTTAAGGTCCTTACCGCGCATGTATCCCGTGGAGGGATCATAATAATTGCGATAGTTCTTTCCACGCTCTGCGTAAATACGTTGCGTGGCAGTATCACCCACGGCCTCGGCCAGCAAGCTGATGCACCAGTCATCGTATGCGTATTCCAGTCCTTTAGCTACGGACTCAAACTCTTTATCGCAAGGCACGTAACCTAACTTATTCTTATAATACTTCGAAATAGGCATCAGTGCATTGTGAAGCAGATAACTCGTGGTGGCCACGGGAGCTATCGTGTCATACTCCGCACTACGCAAACAAGCCTTGAGAGCCAGGTCGGCATCAAAAGTCCGGTCACCCTTCATATAAGCATCCACAATGACAGGAACGGCATTATAACCTATCATCGTGCCCGTATAGTTACCAGCCAACTCCCACATCGGAAGAATGCCTCCTTCCTGATATTGGCGCAACAAAGTCTGGATATACAATGAATTCTGCCCCGGATCAATGATAGTCATCAACGGATGCAGCGCACGGAAGGTATCCCACAGGGAGAAAACTGTGAACATGGGTTTATCAGCCGGTGCAGTACGGATTTTCCGGTCCAGACTTCGATAACGGCCGTCAGCATCTGTAAAAAGCGTAGGCGAAACGGCCGTATGATAGAGAGCGGTATAGAAAATGCGTTTCCGCTCTTCGTCTTGAGTCTCCACATCTATTTTAGAAAGATAGGCATTCCAGGCTTCGCGCGCCTGTTCTCTGACGCCCTCGAAATCCCAGCCTGGTATCTCCTCCAGATTCTTGCGGGCACCTTCAGCGTCTACGGCGGAGAGAGCCACCTTTACCAGTACCTGTTCGTCCTTCTCTGTCTGGAACTTCAGCAAGGCTTTGCAACGTCCGGGAGCCATCTGGCCGTTTTTCTGCTTCACAGAATCCGAGAGAATCGTACACGTGAACGGTTTGGAGAATACGGCATAGAAATACTCATCCTGCTGCCAGGCCCAGCCGCTGGTGTACTTATAACCGCGCAAAGTGGAATCGTTCACCTGCTCAAGGGTCAGGGCGCGGTTACGTTGGTTCAAGAACTGGATGCAATAATCCAAATCAAGGATAAAGCCTGCATCCTGGCTCTCCGGGAAGGTGTAGCGATGCAGGGCGGCACGCTTGGTTGCCGTCAGTTCGGCCTTTACGCCATAGCGATCCAAATATACAGAATAATAACCAGGCGTGGCCGTCTCCTTATCGTGGGAGAAAGGCGAGGCATAGGGCAAAATCTGTTTGTTCCCCGTTTCTCCCTCCAGTTGCTGCTCACCCACCGTAGGCATCAGCAACACATCTCCATAATCACTACATCCCGTACCGCTGAGGTGCGTGTGCGAGAATCCATTGATAGTAGAATCCGAATAATAATAGCCTGCACAAGCATCCCATTCCCAAAAACGCGTGTCGGGACTCGGATGGATCATCCCATTAGGAACGATAGCACCGGGATAAGTATGTCCATGCCCACCCGTACCGACAAACGGATTGACGTATTGGGTGTAATCTTTCTCTACCGTAGCCGTGCTGCATCCGACCAAGGCTGCAGTCAACACACCTAAAAGAATCGTCTTTCTTTGTTTCATGGTTATTTCCTCATTGATTATATGGATGAAAAAGCCCACCGACCTTTCCCGAGAAGAAGGCAGCCACTAAGCGAAAGCAAGTGCCTTCCTCCGCAAGGAAAAGTCGTCAAGGGGGCTATACATTTCATTTCTGTGCCTTCTCGGCTTTCAGGTTTTCCTCTATCGGATCCTGATATTGCGCCTGAAGTTTGTGAAGTTCGTTCATCAGGTCTTCAGTAATCTTCTCATAGCCGGGCTGTCCGTAGAGGTTGTGCATCTCAGTCGGGTCTTCCTGCAAGTCGTACAATTCCCACTCGTCAATATCGTTGTAGAAATGAATCAGTTTGTAACGCTCGGTACGCACACCGTAATGACGCTTCACCATGTGCTCGGCCGGATATTCATAGAAATGATAATAAAGCGACGTACGCCAATCTGCAGGCTTCTCTCCCTTCAGCAAGGGCAGCAAAGACACACCTTGTATATCTTCGGGTATCGGTGCGCCGGCCAGGTCGAGGAAAGTCGGTGCATAGTCAATATTCTGCACCATCTGCGGAATCTCACCCTTGGCATTGAAGCCCTTCGGCAGGTGCATGATGAGCGGCGTATGCATAGACTCTTCGTACATGAAACGCTTGTCAAACCATCCATGCTCGCCCATGTAGAAACCCTGGTCGGAAGTATATACCACCAAGGTATTGTCCAACATGCCTTTTTCCTTCAGATAATCCAGCACACGGCCCACGTTGTCATCCAATGATTTCACCACCTTGGCGTAATCGCGCATATAGCGTTGGTATTTCCATTCGGCCAGTTCCTTGCCCTTCAGGTCTTTCTTATAGAAATCGTCAATGATGGGCTGATAGAAGTCATCATACACTTTGCGGTCTTCCGGGCTCAGACGGCCGACGAATGCCTCGTAGGTGGACTTCAAAGGTGTATTCACATCGGCCTTCCACATTTTATTGTCATAGATAAGGTCCATATCCTTGAAGATGCTCATCTCCTGGGCAGCGGCGGCAGGACGGCCCTCATAATCGTCATAGAAATTCTCGGGCAGAGGGAAAGTCTTGTCCTCATACAGATTCAGGTACTTTAACTCGGGCAGCCAATTGCGATGAATAGCCTTGTGATGGATGAAGAGACAGAAAGGCTTGTCCTTGTCACGCTGGTTCTCCATCCAATCGATACTCATGTCTGTCACAATATTGGTCAGATAGCCTTCCTTGCGGACCGTATCGTTATCCATAGTGATAAAGGAGGGATTGTAGTAATCACCCTGTCCCGGCAGGATTTCCCAATAATCAAACCCCGTGGGCAAGCTGATCAGATGCCATTTGCCGATGAGGGCCGTCTGATAACCCGCCTGGCGGAGCAACTTGGGCATAGTCTGTTGTGAGCCGTCAAAGACGCAAGTGGAATTGTCCGTAAAGCCGTTAGCATGGCTGTGCTTGCCCGTCAGCATACAAGCGCGGCTGGGTCCGCTCAGCGAATTGGCCACAAAGCTATTGGTAAAGATAACACCGTCATTAGCAATACGGTCCAGATTGGGAGTCTCTATCAATCCGCCATAACAACTCATCATCTGTGCAGTATGGTCATCAGTCATGATGTACACGATGTTGTACTGTTGGGCGGATTTCTTCTCGCCGGCGCATGAAGCCAACGAGGCAATGGCGGCCACTCCCGTCAACGGGTAGAGGAACGCGGGGGTCAGTTGTTTCATAAAATCTATGTTTATAAAGTGATTAATTTTCATATTTATCCGGAAAGATTAACAAAGGAGGGGAAAGACTGTCCGAAATGAGACCCCTCATCCTTGTCAATGGCCTTTGCAAAGATACAGATTGATTTTGAATCCAAGAAAGGAAGAAATCAGTTTTTTCCCAAAAGAGGGATTTTAGAAAGCCAAAGTCCCTCTTTGGCGACGTAAAGAGGGACTTTAGCCTGTCTAAACAAGGTTTTGTCAATAGACCTCCACTTTGGCGGCCAGAGCCTTGGCCTTGTCACGCAAGGCATCGAGGTCGCTTCCCAACTGAGCATAGCACAAGACAACGCCCATACGACGGTTTTGGCGCGTGGTAGGCTTGCCGAAAATGCGCAAATAGGTGTCTTCTTCCTTCAACACTTCCTCCACGCCCCGGTAGCCGGGCTGTTCTTGGCTGGCGATGCCGGAGAGGATGACCGCGCTGGCTCCCATGCGTTCCAACTTGACATGAGGGATAGGCAGACCCAATATGGCGTGCAGATGAAGTTCGAATTCGTTCAGGTTCTGCGTACCGGCCAGAGTGACCATACCCGTGTCGTGCGGGCGGGGCGACAGCTCGGAGAAGTACACTCCATTCTCATGACTGAGGAAGAACTCCACTCCCCAAATGCCGGCACCGGTCAAGGCACGGGTAACCTTCTCTGCCATGCCCTGCGCTTCTTTCAGATGGGCCGGGTCAATATAGGCGGGCTGGAAGCTTTCCCGGTAGTCTCCATTTTTCTGCACATGGCCGATGGGAGGACAGAACAAAGTGGGACCATTCTTCTGGGGCACCGTAAGCAGGGTTATCTCGCTATCGAACTTGATGAATTCTTCCACAATCAACTCCTTGATATCACCCCGGCTGCCACTACACCCGTACTCCCAGGCGTGTTCCAACTCATCCGCAGTCTTCACGATGGACTGGCCCTTGCCCGACGAAGACATCAACGGCTTCACCACGCACGGGAATCCAATCTTGGCGGCAGCGTCCTTCAGTTCGTCCAACGACTTGGCATAGAAATAACGGGCCGTCTTCAAGCCCAGTTCCTTGGCTGCCAGGTCGCGAATGGCTTTACGGTTCATGGTGAAGTTGACAGCCCGCGCGCTGGGTACCACCTGAATGCCTTCCTGCTCGAATTCATAGAGCCGTTCGGTACGGATGGCCTCTATCTCGGGCACAATGAGATCGGGCTGATGCTTACGCACCGCACGCTCCAAGGCGTCCCCATCCAGCATGCTGAACACTTCACACTCGTCCGCCACCTGCATGGCGGGCGCACCGGCATACGAATCGCAGGCAATGACATACTGTCCCAAACGCTGGGCGGCAATCACAAATTCCTTGCCCAGTTCGCCGGAACCTAATAACAATATTTTCTTCATTCTTACTTGGTTATTAAACAAAAAAGTAACCGAAGGGGATGCGTTCCTCTCCGGTCACTCCATTCTTAAATCTTATTATTGATGCTGCTCACGCAACAGGTCGTTCACGGTCTTCACCGGATTGAAAGTGCTGAGGGGCACCTCCACAAAGATGGTATTCCAGTCGCTCATCGCGCCATTCCACAAACCTGGCAATTCGAGGGCTTTCAGTTCCTTGCCATTCTTCGATTTATGCGAAATGAAGCCCGTAGCCTTGTCCACATATTTCGTCAGGTCGAACTTGTGTCCCTTGTAATCGCGCACAGCGCAAACCAAATCCACCGGATTGAAGTGCGTGCCCTTCTCGAACATTTCCTTCTTCGCAGGGTCATTCATGTCAATCTGTGAGCTTTCAAGTATCTGCAAAGAGATGGTCCCGTCGGGATTATAAGCCAAGAACGGACCACCGCCCGGCTCACCCACATTCTTCACCATACCACACACGCGCATCGGACGGTTCAGTTTCTTCTTCAGATAGATGACCAACTCGGCATCTTCCAGGTTCTTCACATCGGGGTTCTTGCAATAGAGTTTCTTTTGGAGGAAGTGAAGAATCTCCAATACCTGTTCGTGCGTGTACTTGCCGCTATCCAGCAGCTGAAGGTAAGCAAATGCCTGTTGCTGCAAGCCCACCAATACGCCGGCAATCACTTTCTTATAGAGTACCGTGTCCCCCTTCAGCTTGTCGGGCACCACGTTGTCAATGTTCTTGATAAAGATGACATCGGCATCCAGGTCGTTCAGGTTCTCAATCAAAGCGCCATGTCCACCCGGACGGAAGAGCAGTTTGCCATTATCGCGGAAAGGCTGGTTGTTCATGTCGGCAGCAATAGTATCCGTGCTGGCCTTCTGTTCGGAGAAGGTGATGTTGTAATCCACTCCGTAACGTTTGGCATAGATGGCCGCCTTTTCGTCCACCAAAGCCTTGAAAAGGGCGCGATGCTCGGGAGATACCGTGAAATGCACGTTCACCTTGCCGTTCTTGTTTGCGGCGTAGAGAGCCCCCTCCACCAGGTGTTCTTCCACAGGCGTGCGGTTGCCGTCTTCATACTTGTGGAACTTCAGCAAGCCCTTGGGCAGGGATCCGTAGTTCAATCCGGCCGACTGTAGCAGGGCGGCCACCACGGCTTTGTAATTGCCTGCAGCCACCAGTGCCGGAATATCTTTGCCTTCCGACTTCTGACAAGCAGCATTGAGGTCCTCGTAGAAAGCGAAATCCGTAATGCGGTCAAAGAATTTTTTCTCGAAGTCCGTGGTAGGAACGTCATAGTCCGCACCGAGGAACTCGAACATATTCTTAAACATACGGCTGGCTGCACCCGAAGCCGGCACGAACTTCACTACCGTCTTGTCCGTCTGGGTGTAAGCCTCCCACGCGTCCAGATACTTCTTCTGGTCATCGGCATCGGGAGCCAGGATGCCGTTGTCCACAGAAGCGGCGGCATAGAGTTTCAGATAAGGAAAACCTTTCTCAAAGCAAGCCAGTTGTTCAGCTATCTGCGCTTCGGAGATGCCTTTTTTGGCCAACAAGTCTTTGTCTTCTTGTGTCATCATGATGTACAATAAGTTTATTGGGTTTTTAAATTTGCCCAAAAATACGGATATTTTCCGACACAGCAAACTTTTGGCGCACAATATCAACCGGGAAAGCAAAAAAATACATGAATATCCTCAGATTGCCAGAACAGAGAATAAGAAGCAAATATAAGCAAGCTCCTATGGCCAAGTATTATTGGATATTTTGCCATTTATCATTGCTCCTATGCCGATAGAAGCATAGCATCCCTGCAAAAGCATCACTGGGGATAAATACGTACATTCATCAAAAAACAAGCGGATGAAACGGATTTTCAACATCCGCCTCACCCGCTTACCCTATAAGCTATGCGCTGACTACAGCATTAGAATCTTCTTACTCCTGCTCTACATTTACCATATAGTAGGCACGTTTGCCGGAGGGGAACATACCGGTTATGAACAATACTTGATCCGGCGACTGGATGGCTGCCTTCAGTGCGTTCTCCAAGTCTTCCACGGTCTTCATGCTCTGCTGGTTGGCCTTCAGGATGATGAAGCCTTTGCGGATGCCGGCATCCTTCATCTTGCCTGCACTCACGCCGGTCACCTCCAGGCCATAGCCCAGGTTGAGTTGGCGTTTCAGTTCGCTGCTGACGGGTTTGAAGGCTGCGCCCAGAATTTCCATACCACGGTTCTTCACGACCTTGGTATTGCCCTGCGCGTTCTTCAACGTGAGGGAGATTTCCTTCTCTTTCTTGTCGCGGACAATCGTAACCTTCACCTTGTCACCGGGACGGTGCTGGGACAATATCTGCTGCAGGTCAGAGAACTTGTGTATCTTCTGGCCATCCATCTTGACAATGACATCCTTCTCCTGCAAGATGCCTGCGGCTGAACCGCCATCCAGGACTTCACCTACATAGGCTCCTTCTTCCACACCCAATTCTTCTTTCAACTGCTTTCTATACTGGATTTCGGCCTCGCTCATCTGCAAGTCTGTCGACAAGTCAATGCCCTTGATGCCAAGGAGAGCCCGCTGGACAGCGCCGTATTGCTTCAGGTCAGACACCACCGACTTCATCAAGTTAGAAGGAATGGCAAAACCATAACCGGAGTAGCTGCCGGTAGGTGAATACAACATTGTGTTGATACCCACCAGCTCACCGCGTGCATTGACCAACGCACCGCCGCTATTGCCGGGATTGATGGCCGCATCAGTCTGAATAAACGACTGGATGGTAGCAGCCTTTCCATTGGCGGCCTGCGGGCCTATGTCGCGTGCCTTGGCACTGATGATGCCGGCTGTCACCGTAGAACTGAGGCTGAACGGATTGCCCACAGCCAATACCCATTCGCCTACTTTCAGCGCATCGGAATCACCCACAGGAATCGTGGGAAAATCATCTCCCTCAATCTTCAGCAAAGCCAAATCCGTCGTCGGGTCCGTACCGATGATACGTCCTTTCAGTTCCCGTTCATCATTCAATTGGACCGTGATTTCATCAGCATCCTCAATCACGTGGTTGTTCGTCACGATATAACCATCTTTCGAGATGATAACGCCCGAACCGTATCCCACACGAGGCTGTGTCTGAACCTGGCGCTCTTCTCCGCGCGGATCGCCAAAGAAGAAATCGTAGATATCCGGCATGGTACGCACCGTCTGGGTACGTCCCAACTGGGTAGAACGGATGTGTACCACTGCATGCACCGATGTCTCGGCAGCCTCTGTCAAGTCTATCGGCTGGGCATTAGTGGCAGACAGTCCCGCCAAACGCATATTATCAGGATTCTGCTGGAATAATTCGCTGAACGCGGCTGGAGACTCTTTCTGATTGCTAAGCAATTTGTAGGCCGTGTACCCGCCCACTCCCGAACTGAGGAGCACGATGGCGGCTACACCTATGAATTTTTTCGCTGTCTGTTTCATAATCATTACCAGTTTAATTGTTAATTTTCGGGTTTGTTTTAAGATTTCGTCGTTAAAATAACGACAAAAATCATTCACTTATTCCCCTTGCCGCGAAAATTTGTTCACCTTTAACAATGGTTCTCCGAGGCTTAACAGCGGTTAACGGCAGAAACTGACAATTTAGCATTTATGCACGATTGCTGACTGTTAAAAGACTGACAATAAGACGGAACTCCACCGGCCTACTTCCGACGCAGCTTGCGTATCCACAGATAATAGCCTGTCAATGGCAAGGAAGCCCCTAACAATGCAGCCAGAAAATACAAGATGCGTGTGGTCATTCCACCCCAGGTGCCGATGTGCAGGGCTTTCACCAACGGACGGGCATCCGCTCCCAACAGACCGTAGACCCACTCCCGATACCAGCCGAAAGACCAGGTCAGTCCTGTCAAGGCCATCAGTAACAACAAAAACAGGACGTACATCCCTCCAGCCACATGAAAGCCATACCAGAAACGCGGCCAGCCCCGCCGCGTGACTATCTTCAGACTGTTGCGAAGTCCCCGCCACGTACGAGGCCACCAGATAACGACACCCGACAGCAACACGAACACAAAGAGCAGCGTGCTGACTCCCACCAGCAGTTTGCCCCAATAGATACCCCCGTCTGCCGGACGACTGCCCAGCAACCAGCGGTGCAGCCTGAACATGGTCTGAAAGAAAGGCAGACGCTCGTACCGGCCTACAATCTCCCCCGTATAAGGATTGACAAACACTGCAGCCCGCTTGGGCTTGGTGAGGCTGATCTGGTAGGTGCGGTCGGCAGCAGGGAAAGCCTTGACTCCCCGCACCCCGACCCCCTCGGGCAAGGTGGCGGCCACCAAGGCTGCGGCCTCTTCGGTGGAAATCCGTGTGCCGGATGGCTCCGACACACGGTAAAGATGCGGCTTGGCCCACTGCGTCACCTCGTCCTCGAACACCAGCATGGCACCGGAAAAACAGATCAGCGCGATGAGGATGCCAAAAGGAACGGACAGCCAAAGGTGAAGCTTACGGAATAATTTTTTTCCCATACGTCCACAAGTCATTCAGCCGTGAGCCGGCACAAGGCAGAAACTCCGTCCGCCTCCAACGTCAGTCCCTTGCTAGCGGTGGCCGTCTTCGGGTCAATCTTGTAGATGGCGGGGCGGCTTCCGTCGTTCACTGTAACGGGCATGTAGGCATAGCCGTTGTCACTGAAGGGTACGCCATAGGAGGAAATCACATCGGCCGAGGGCATCCCGTCGGTCAGCACGGTCAAGGTCTGGTCTTCGCCCTTGAAGATGGCCAGCTCGTTGCGCGGAGCGCTGGTGCCGGACATATTCTCTGCCCCCTCGCTGTACATCTGGAGGAGGAAATAGTCCTCGGTGATGTGCCAACAGCGGAACATCGGGTTTTGGTTGCCCAAAGATTCCAGATTGACGTAGTAGGATTCATCAAATGAAGTCTCGCCTGCCTTGATACGGACCACTCCCGAGGGAAGCTGGCCTTGCACCTTATATAATATATGTGACGTGCCGTCCTCCTTATCCGTCACCTGCTCCTCGGCCTTGGCGGTGCGGCCGTAACCCGGAGAGAATACATAAAGGTCCCCATTGTCCGCCGCCCAGATAGTCTGGTAATACTGCGAACGCATACGGCCGCAGGCATAGCCAATTTTGTCCGTCTCTGCAATGACAGGCGTCTCGTCAAAGCTGTCTCCGCTATAGATGGCGATGAAGGCCTTGTCGGGATATTGGGTGGAAGGTATCTGTCCCGGCGTGTACGAGCCCGAACCGCTGCCGCCATTGTGGTCCGTCACCAGCTTGGGGTCGGTAATCCTGTCCGCATATTCGATGACGCCATAGTGGCTCATGCCCATCGGCACGACGGAGGTGTAGAGCCGTCCGTTGGCCTCCTCGAAGCCGGCGAAGCTGACAATCTCGCCATTGCCCAGGAAGTTCTCGGCCAGGAGGCTGCCGGTCGTGGTGTTGCCCGTGTTGGCATTGAGGTAGTTGAACTGGAGGTACTTGGCATAGCCGCCCTCGTTCTGCTCCCGGTTGCCGTCGTTGGTAGAGGCGGTGATGACGTTCTCGCCCCACGTGCCGTATGTAGTGGTGCGGTTGTAGGTATAGCGGCGTGCCTCGTAGGCGTTGCCCGTCTCAGCGTTGAGCGCGTAGGCAAAGCCGGTGCCCTGCGCGCCGTCGTTGTACTGGAAGTTGAAGAGGTACTTCTCGCCATAGTATATCCAGTTGGAGCCGCTCTCGGTTTCCAGGCCGTTGCCCACGGTGGTCAGCGAGCCGCTGTCCAGATTGTCGGTGGTCACGAGGTAGGTGCCGCCGTCATCGCCACCAGCCGAGGCGGCGATGACGTAGCGGCTCACCGCCTCTGTCGTGGGGGTATCCGGCTCTTCGGGGTCAGTCCCGGGCGTCACGGGGTCATCACTGTCACTACATGCAGTCAGGAGGCAGCCTGTGGAAAGGGCGGCGGCCAAGGCCCATGTGAATTGTTTCTTCATTGTTCTTCTGTTTTTATGATGATTGTTATTCAATTAGGCGAAATTAGCCATCCGGTTGGGTAATCCTATCTTCCAAAGTACACCCTCACCTTGCCGTAGAATGCCCGGCCGGCCTTCTGGAGACTGAAGTTGTCATAGAGCTTCTCGTCCGTCAGGTTGCGGCATTCCAGGGAAAGGTTGTAACGGCCGTTCTTCAGGGAATAACCCAAGGTAAGGCTGTGCGACAACTGGTCGGGCACACGGCTCTTGGTCGTGGGGTCGCCCAGATGCTCCCAGTAAAGGGGGAACTCATGTTGATAGAAGCCATCGTAGGTCAACGTCAGGACATTGCCCTCAGCGCCCAGGTCGTGCCAGGTAAAAGAGGCATCGAAGTTGGCGTACGTATAAGGCTGGTTGGGGATGCGCTGCTTGTACGTCATGCTCTCCTGCTGGGTGTTGCCTGCCAGGTAGCGCTCGGCATCGCGGGCATTGAGGTTGTTGAACGTGCCGCCCAGACTGAGCCAACGCCCGTAGCTGTAGCGTGCGGAGAGGTTGAAACCCTGGGTCTTGACGCGGCCGTGGTTCTCGTAGATGCCGAAGCTGGTACCACCCACGGCATCGAGGCTGCGCTTGATGTAATCCTTCGTGTCTCGATAGATGTAGCTGCCCTCCACATAAAGGCCGTGCCGGCCCAGCTGGCGGGTATAACTCAGGTTGAGGTTGATGTTGTGGCTGTTCTCGGGGCGGAGGTCGGTGCGTCCGGCTTCCATGTCCTCGTCGCCGAAGAGTTCGTCGGTTGTGGGCAGGCGATAGGCTTTCTCGTAAGAGAGCTTGGCCTGGAGGCCGTCGAGGATGAACCACGTGCCCGCCGCGCCGTAGCCGAAGGAGCTGACCTGCTTGGACATATTGACGTAGCTGCCCACGCCGTCAGGGCTCTCGGAAACAGGACCTCGGTTATATTGGTTATAATATTTGCCGAAGGCAGAAAGGTTCCAACGCTCGGAAGGCATCAGGCGATAGGACAGGCCGGTGATGTTCTTGCGCGTCACCTTGGGGATGTCAAAACTCGTGATCTTCGACGCCCCGCCGCTATAGGAGATGGTGGTGCGCTCGAAGGTGCTGAGGACGTGGTTCAAGGTGAAGGCATGGCTACGGCCGATGCGGTAGTTCACGGTCAGCGTGGCATTCCAATTCTTGTTGGTCGTCTCGTTGTCCTGGTAGGACTGCTCGCCGGGGCTGGTCAGGGGACGGCGGTCGCCCAGCCAGTTGTACTTCCACGAGGCGGTGTCGATGTTCTGCGTCAGGTTGTGATTGTAGTTGGCGGCGAGCACAAGGTCGAGGCCCTTCGCCAGGAAGTCGCGCTTGCTGTACTCCAGCGAGGGAACAAAGGAGTGCCCCTTGCGGTGCTTCTGTCCGAAGACGATGTACTGATAGACGCCTGTCTGTATCTCTTTATAGTAATTACTATAGGTGAAACCCAGCATCAGGCGGTCGGCCCACGATTTGCCTGTCACGCCCAGCTTGCCAATCACCGCCTCGTTGTGGAAACGGTCGTTGAAGCGTCTGACGTGATAGATTTTGCTCGGGTCGGTATTCTCCGTGATGCCGTCGTCGCCAAATTCGGTGATGTAATTGTCAATGTAATAATCGTTGTCCGAGAAGTTCTGAAAGGCATTGACCTCATAGGTGAAGCCGCCCCGCAGTGTCTGCCCG
Source organism: Candidatus Bacteroides intestinavium (assembly GCA_019118325.1). Lineage (GTDB taxonomy): Bacteria > Bacteroidota > Bacteroidia > Bacteroidales > Bacteroidaceae > Bacteroides > Bacteroides intestinavium. The sequence continues at coordinate 7,073 of DWZE01000023.1, read as the reverse complement.
AAACGGGCGTAGGACTTGTGCGTGTTGAACGAGCCGTAGCTGTAGGATGCATCCAGGTGCCATCCCTCGCGCTGCTTGGCGGTGACGATGTTGACCACACCTCCCAGGGCATCCGTGCCGAAGCCTACGGGCACCACTCCCTTGTAGACCTCGATACGCTCGGCGTAGTTCACGGGGAGGTTGTTCAGGTCCAATGCCTGCCCTGCCCCCTCCTGTGGCACACCGTCGATGAAGACCTTGACATGACGCCCGCTGAAGCCGTCCAACATCAGCTGCATGTCCGAACCCACGCCGCCACTCTCGCGCAGCTTCACGCCGGGCGCCTTGGCCAGGGCGTCGCCCAGCGTTTTGGCGGAGTTGTGCAGTTCGGTGGCATCCACCGCCACGGCATTGTAGGCCGAACGCTTCACACGTCCCACGCCGGAGGCTGTGACCACTACTTCGTTCAACTGCCGTTGCTCGGGGCGGAGGGTAAAATCGAATGCACAATCATTCCCCCGCTGCAACAGGACTTCCTTTTCCACAGTTTCATACCCCATGGCAGAAACCACCAGCGTATATTTTCCCTCGGGAGCACGGAAACGGTAGCACCCTTCGGCGTCGACATAGGCGCCGTGCGAGGTACCTTTCAAATAAACACTGGCAAAGTCGATGATTTCCTGCCCGGTTGAAGAGACTCGTCCACTCAGTTCGACGCCGTGGGAACGATGATGTCCGCGACGGTGAGGGTGTTGGGCCCGGAGCACGGTGGCAATCAGAAGCATAAACAAGAGGATCCAAGTGATTTTTGTATTCATACAGTCTATTATTTACATTATAGGAGGAAAGGGTTCCATAGGCACTGGAACTAGGTTCCATAAGCACTGGAACCAAGTTCCATACGTACTGGAACCATGTTTCACCCGTACTTTGACAACATAAGAACCCAGATGGGGCGATGCCGGATATTCATATTTCCTTTTTTCGCACTGCAAAGATACCGCCCCCTTTCCCATCCTGCAATCGCTTTTTCTCGGTAATCTCACCTTCCACATTCTCGGTACAAGCATACGACGCAATACCTATTCGTAGGGATAATCCCTAAAATATTAAAAAGAAGAACCGACTATTTCAACTCCCTTCTTTACTTTTTTCTCCGCACAAATCCGTACCTTTGCGCATTCGATAACCGACATAATAAAAAAGCAAACATGAAGAAGTTCATACACACCCAACGCTTCACCCCCAAGGGATACTCCGACGAGGTAGAAGCACGGATTCAACAGTACAAGAAAGAGGGCGTCCGCCTGCCCCAACGCCACCTGCTCCGCACCGCCGAACAACTGGCCGGCATCCGAGAGAGTGCCAAAATCAACACCGCCCTGCTGGATTACGTGGCCGCAAATATCCGCGAAGGCATGACCACGGCCGATATAGACCACCTCGTCTACTGCTTCACCACCGACCACGATGCCATCCCCGCCCCCTTCCTCTACGAAGGATTCCCCAAGAGCGTATGCGTCAGCATCAACGACGTTGTCTGCCACGGCATCCCCAACACGCGGGAATATCTGAAGAGTGGCGACATCGTCAACGTGGACGTTTCCACAATATATAAAGGATATTTCTCCGATGCCTCGCGAATGTTCCTCATTGGCGAAGTCAGCGCAGAACGAAAGCGTCTGGTGGAAGTGACGCGCGAATGCCGCAACATCGGCGTACGGATGGCACAGCCCTGGACACGCCTGGGCGACATAGGAGCCGCCATTCAGGAACATGCCGAAAAGAACGGCTACTCCGTGGTGCGCGACCTCTGCGGACACGGATGCGGCGTCAAGTTCCACGAGGAGCCGGACGTAGAGCACTTCGGCCGCCGGGGCACAGGCATGATGATCGTGCCGGGCATGACCTTCACCATCGAGCCGATGATCAATGCCGGACGCTACGATGTCTGCATCGACGAGGAAGACGGGTGGACGGTATTCACGGACGACGGCTCGGACTCCGCCCAGTGGGAGAGCATGGTGCTCATCACAGAGACTGGCAATGAAGTATTGACCGAATAAATCCCCTTTCCCCAATGAAAGCACTGAAAGAACGAATCCTACGCGATGGCCGTTGCTTCCCCGGCGGCATCCTGAAAGTAGACAATTTCATCAATCACCAGATGGACCCCATCCTGATGAAATCCATCGGCGTGGAGTTTGTCCGGCGGTTTGCCTCGACCGACATCAACAAAATCATCACCGTTGAAGCCAGCGGCATCGCTCCCGCCATCATGGTGGGCTATCTGCTGGAGTTGCCCGTGGTCTTCGCCAAGAAGAAGAAACCCAGTACGATGGAGCATATGCTGGTGACATCCGTCTATTCCTTCACCAAGCAGCGCAACTACGACATCTGCGTCAGCCGTGACTTCCTTTGCCCGGGCGACAAGGTGTTGTTCATCGACGACTTCCTGGCCAACGGCAATGCAGCCAAAGGCATCATCGACCTGGTGAATCAGGCGGGCGCCGAACTGGTGGGCATGGGCTTCATCATCGAGAAAGCTTTCCAGCACGGCGGCGACGAGCTTCGTGCGGAAGGCATCCACGTGGAGTCGCTGGCCATCATTGAGAGCCTGGACAATTGTGAAATAAAGATGCGCTGACTTGTGAAACATGGAAGAGCTACAACCCTCCCCCACACCTGGCAATGGGCTCATCTACGGGCTGAATGACCGCCCGCCCTTTAAGGAAGCCTTCTTCGCCGCACTGCAACACTTGCTGGCCATCTTCGTAGCCATCATCACCCCACCCCTCATCATCGCCGGCACCTTGAAGCTGGATGCAGAAACCACGGGCTACCTGGTGTCCATGGCACTCTTTGCTTCGGGCATTTCCACCTTCGTGCAGTGCCGGCGCTTCGGATGCATCGGGACGGGCCTGCTCTGCATCCAGGGCACCAGTTTCTCGTTCATCGGTCCCATCATCGCGGCGGGCATGGCGGGCGGACTTCCCCTGATATTCGGCTCGTGCATGGCAGCCTCATGCGTGGAGATGGTCATCAGCCGTTTGCTGAAGTACACGCGACGTATCATCACTCCGCTCATCTCGGGCATTGTGGTGACCCTCATCGGCATGAGTCTCATTAAGGTGGGCATCACGGCTTGCGGTGGCGGAGCTATTGCACAAGCCGATGGCACGTTCGGCAGCCTGCGCCACGTCGGGCTGGCCGCCCTGGTGTTGGTACTCATCATCTTCTTCAACCGCAGCGGCAACCGTTATCTACGTATGAGTTCCATCGTCATCGGGCTGGTCATCGGCTATGTAGCGGCATGGACAATGGGGATGGTCGACTTTTCATCCATCGAAAACTATGGCGGTTTCAACCTTCCCCTGCCCTTCCGCTACGGACTGGATATCAACCTGTCATCATTCATCGCTTTGGGCCTGATATTCATGATCACAGCCATCGAGGCTTATGGGGATATTACGGCCAACTCGCTCATTTCGGGTGAACCGGTGGAAGGCGACAAGTTCATCCGCCGTGCTTCGGGAGGTATCCTGGCCGACGGCTTCAACTCGATGCTGGCAGGAGTGTTCAACTCCTTTCCCAACTCCATCTTCGCGCAAAACAACGGCATGATTCAGCTCACCGGCGTGGCCAGCCGCTATGTGGGCTACTACATTGCCGGCTTCCTCGTCCTTCTGGGATTGTTTCCTGCCGTCGGGCTGGTGTTCTCCCTGATGCCCGAACCGGTATTGGGAGGTGCCACGCTGCTGATGTTCGGCACTGTGGCCGCAGCGGGCATCCGCATCATTGCCGCCCAGCCCCTCAACCGGAAAGCCACCCTGGTCATGGCTGTCAGCTTTTCATTGGGATTGAGCGTGGAATTGGTGCCGGACATCCTCAACCAACTGCCGGATACCCTGCAAGGCATCTTTGCCTCGGGCATCACCACGGGAGGCCTGGCTGCTATCGTGTCGAACGTGCTGATACATGTAAAAGAGTAGAAGGATATCGCTTCATTCAGAAGGTAGAAGGAGCTATATGACAGAAGGAAAACCCTACAAACGGAAACAGCCCTGTGACTACGATGCTTTTTCCACTCCCCTTATAAACAGAGACTGTCCAGTTCAGCCATCGGACCGTTGAAGACATTAAGGTCCACATGCCCCTGTATACCGGGCACGGTGCCCACATCGGTATGTTGCCAGAAGTGCCAGGGACCGTCGTAACGGACAGAGTCCACATAGTAATGGGCTATCCAATAGGGGTAACGGCGAAAGATACTGTCATTGAGGTAACGCAGTTTGAACTTGTAGGAAGCATAGAGGATGGGGGTCACACCGTAATGGCTCTCGACGAGGTCCAGCCACGTCTTGACGGCGCGTTGCAGGTCGGCCTTGCTCCGCCCCTGAGTGGTCTCCACATCAAGAACGGGGGGCAGGTCACCTTTTTGCAGACGGACGGAACGGATGAAGAAGTCGGCTTGGCGGCGCGCATCGGTACGGGGAATGAAATAATGGTAGGCACCTCGGACAAAGCCGTGAGCCCGGGCGGAATCGAAGTTGGCGCGGAAAGCCTCGTCGCCGTGGTCCCCTCCTTCTGTGGCCTTGAGGAAAACGAAGCGCAGAGGAAACTCTCCGGCACGCTGCCGGGCCAAAAGGGACCAATCGATGTCGCCCTGATAGTGGGAGATGTCGATGCCATGCACCTCGTAATTGCAAGGCAGACAAACGCCATACCCCTTCAACCCGTAGCAAGGCTTCCAGCGATAGGCATAGGGACGGACGAAGAACCAATAGAAACCAGCCGACAACACCATCACCAGACCGGCGGCCACCAGCCAGCGCAACCATCCCGGCGCAGGGCGGACAGTGGCGGTTTTCTTTGCCTTCTTCGGGCTTTTTCTGGCGGCAGGACGACGCGGCGCGGCAGACTTGCGGGCAGCAGGTTTACGGGTAGTTTGCGACGGCTTGCGCACACGGGGGGAAGTATTTTCGCTACGGGTAGGCATCGTTCTTATCAGGATTCGTGCTATCGTTTTTTTTTCGTTGCGCAAAAGTACACATTAATTTCGAGACGCGAATTCTTTTTAGGTGTGGATTTCGCAGACAGCACGGATTAATTTTGAGAAACTGTTTTGATTTTATTCGACAAATTTGTCAAGTATGATTTGAATAAATCTTTTTTCTGGATTAATTCAAAACAGTTTCTCATGAGAATCCACTACACCGGCTTGTATCCCTCGGATAGGTCCGACAAACTAAGAAAATCATCCTGTTGCCAGCAACTTCCTATATCCGCTCGGAGTATATCCGGCCACTTTCTTGAACATCCGATTGAAATGCTGGGAATATTGAAAGCCCAATTCATCGGCTACCTGGTTTACGGTCTTCTCCGTATCGGCAAGCAAGTCCTTGGCCGTATCTATGATTTTGCTCTGGATGTATTCTTGCGGATTCTTTCCCGTTTCCTTTTTAACCAGGTCTCCGAAATAGTTGGGAGAAAGGAATACCTTATCAGCAAAATACCGTACGGTCGGCAGTCCGTTGGCATGCGACTTCCCGCTTTGGAAATAATCGTCGAGCAGGGCTTCGAAGCGGGTCAGCACATCCTTGTTCGATTTCTCGCGGGTGACGAATTGCCGGTTATAAAAACGCATACAATAGTCAAGCAGCAACTGGATATTTCTTGCAATCAACCGCTTGCTCAACTTGTCTATCGGATGCGTCAGTTCCATTTTTATTTTAGCCAGACAATCGAGGATGATGCTTTTCTCTTCGTCCGAAAGGTGCAGGGCTTCGGCTGAATTATAAGAGAAGAAAGAATAAGACCTGATTTCCTGTCCGAGCGATGTGCCTTTAATCAGGTCGGGATGAAACACAATGCCGCGTGCCATGGGCTTCATGCCCTCCAGCATTTCCACTTCCGACACCTGCCCCGGTGCAAAACTGGTAATCGTCCCCTCTTGATAATCATAGACCTGCCTTCCATAACGGATATCGCCACATTTGGTTTCTTTCAGGAACAACGCGTAGATGCCATAATTGATAGTGAAACGCGTAGGGAACCGGGTGGCCTCAGAGAGGTCGATAACATTCACCAACGGGTGGAGTGTTTCCAAGCCGAACAGCTTGTTGTACTCTTCTACCGTGTCCATTTTTATCAAATCTGTTTGCATATTCGTATCATTATTAAATTCTTACAGTGCAAAAATAAGAGTTCCTACCGTAACTTGTACCTGCATTGAGCCGAAATCTGTAAATGAGTTACAAACCTCCGTAAATAGGTTATGTCCTCTGAATTGGATACCGTCTATTTTTGCAAAAAAAGAAAAGCAATGAATGATAATGGAAAAATAAACCGCAGAGACTTTATCAAGAGTTCCGTGCTGACCGGAGGAGTCTTGTTTGCACAGGCGGCAAATGAATTTTCGCAAAAAGCTGGTGACAATCCTGTAACTATGCCGTATCAACATTAAAAAGGACATTGATTATTAAGGACTTACTATTCAGTATATCTCAGAACAGTAGATAAGCCGGATATCAATGATCTTAATAGTTATATCAGTTCATGAAGTACTGTACTTCGCATACTGAACTACTGTACTTCACATACTGAACTACTGTACTTCGCCTATTGAAGTACTGTACTTCATGACATCAAGTTACACTGAAAAGCCGGACAAAATAGGTTAGAAATAAAATCAAGACAGCTTCTTAGTTCTTCATTTAAAAGTTATGGACAGAAGGAATTTCATCAAAAGCGGTTTATTCGCCGCGGCTGCCGGTGCCGCAATGGGACCAAAAGCCATTGCCCAGAAAGCAAACAAACGCATGGAACAGGAACAGAAAACAAGAGACATCCTGAATTACAACCCGCAGATGCAATACCGCCCGATGGGCAGAACGGGGGTAAATGTATCGGCATTAGGTTTTGGCATGTTGCGCCTGCCTATGAAGAGCGGGCATGTGGATTTCGACCAGACTACCCCGATGGTACACCGGGCCATCGAAGGCGGAGTGAACTACATTGATACCGGACGTGTCTATATGGGAGGCGAAAGCGAGCAGGCAGTCGGCAAGGCACTTGCCGGAGGATGGCGGGAC